>PKUH01000034.1 GCA_002869615.1 Desulfuromonas sp.
CGACCCTGCGTCGAAAGGAGCATGATATGAACAAGGGTGAACATGACAAAATCTGCAAGGCCGGCAACCGGGGCAAGATGCGCAACGTCGAACACCAGATCACTCATCAGCGCGGCACCGTTTTACTCTGTAGCGAAGACGGGTTCGATCTCTCTGCCGACGGCGAAAAAAGCCACTGGGCGACCCAAAACACCGAACTCAAAAAGAGCAATCAGGTTGACGGATAATCAAGACGACCCCATCCGGAATCGGTGGGGCCGTCTTGATGCGCTTATCGACTCTTCAATAACCGACGCGGTTACCCCCCTGACACGAAACGGCCAGAACGGAGCAGTCGGTCGCCTAAAATTGATGTTTAAATATTGTAGCCTGATTCCTGGTGCACTGTCTGATCAAGCCCTGTCACCTCATCTTCCTGGCTCACCCGCAGCCCCATAATTGGCTTGAGGATGAAAAGCAGGATCGCAGTGACCACAGCCGCATAGAGACCGGAGGCGAGAACACCGACCAGCTGAATCAGCACCTGCCCCGGATTCCCGGCAATCAGGCCGGCCGCACCAACAGTTGCGAAAACACCGGTCAGAATAGCCCCGAAGGCGCCGCCAATCCCGTGCACGCCGAAAGCATCCAAGGAATCATCGTAACCGAATTTGTGCTTCATCAAGACGCCGCCATAGCAGACAACTCCGGCGAGCAGACCCATGATCAGAGCCGATCCGGGAGTGACAAAGCCGGCAGCCGGCGTAATAACGACAAGACCGGCGACGATACCGGAGGCGGCGCCAAGAGCACTCGGCTTACCAACCTTGATCCATTCGGCCAGCATCCAGGCAAGAGCACCCGCCGCTGCCGCTGTTTGCGTCGTGGTAAATGCCAGTGCGGCACTGCCGTTGGAAGCGAGGGCGCTGCCGGCATTAAAACCGAACCAGCCAAACCAGAGCAGTCCGGCACCGAGCAGGGTCATCGGCAGGTTGTGCGGGAACATCCGCTCCATCGGATAGCCCTTGCGCTTGCCGATAATCAGAGCGGCAACCAGGGCGCTGACACCGGAAGAGAGGTGAACGACGGTACCACCGGCGAAGTCGAGATCGCCATGACCGGCCAGCCAGCCGCCGTCGCCCCAGACCCAGTGGGCAAGCGGATCATAAACAATGGTGCTCCAGAGCAGAATAAAGACACAGTAGGTCGAGAATTTCATCCGCTCGGCAACGGCGCCGGAGATCAGCGCCGCAGTAATAATGGCGAACATTCCCTGGAACATAACGAAGACATAGGTCGGGATCGTTCCCGAAACCGACTCCGGCGTAATGCCGCTCAACATCACGTTGGCAAAACTGCCGAAGAACTTGCCTTCGCCGCCGAATGCCAAACTGTACCCGACGACCACCCACTGTACACCGATGATCGCCATGGCAGCGAAGGTGTGCATGCTGGTTGAAAGAACATTTTTACTCCGGACCATACCACCATAGAAAAGAGCCAGGCCGGGCAACATCAGCAACACCAGGGCCGATGAAACGATCACCCAGGCGGTATCACCGGTATCGATAGCATCCGCGGCAAAAACGACGCCGGGGACCAGCAGGAAAGTTGTTGCGAGAAAAAGGTTTCGTTTGAGATTGGTGAGCATCATTGCACCTCCAGATTTTTGCCCGTCATTGGGCGAAACAGAAGGAATTACAGAGCAGACAACATGCCAATCTTTATTTTTCAATAATTTCAAACAGTTAAAAATAACCGACTGCCTAACAGGCCAATAAATGCACAAAAAAAAGGCAAAAATGCCCGAAGAATGAACAATAAAAACAGTGCCTGCAAGATTTTTGCAGGCATCGCTTTCGATTTCCGCCAAGACGGAATGTATTATCTGAGAACCGCCCCGGAATAGATCTTCGCATCAGAAAGAAATCTCTGAAACTCACTGTTACCGAGAAGAAGTTCGCGGCCGACGGCGATCAGGTCGTCGACCTGATCCCGGCCCAGGGAAAAACCTGTCGGAATCTGATTGAAGAAGAAGCGTCGTTTCTTCTTGGGAATGCTGTTGAAACCGATCTCGACAAAATATGGTTCAACTTTGCGATCCGGCGTAGACAACTCGGCCGCCCACCGTTTCACACTCTCCCTGGAGCGCTCGAGGGTTGCCGTATTGCCGCGATGCAGCTGAACATCAGTTACGGCATTGACGATGTTTTCGAGCGACGGGATCTCGTTTGTTGCTTCAATACGATACTCCGGCGTGGTCGACGCATTCACCGTGACCACCATCAGCCGCGGCGAGATTTTAGCGCCGTGCCGGCCGAGAAAATCCTTCACCCCTCCGGCGACCTCTATCATGTCATGAAAGGCCAGCAACCCGAGGTTATCGGTAATACCGCCGTCGACCAAATGGATATAGCGTCTCCTCTCCTTGTCGGAATAACTGCGCAGACCGTCAACAAGCAAAGACAACTGTGCCGAGCCCGGTTCCGGTAATCCGCCCAGCAAACCTCCGGCCGAAGGCTCGCAGCCGGAATGGTTTTTCAGAACGACCGGGTTAAACAATACCGGCACGGCCGAAGACGCCGTAACCGCCCGGGCCAGAGGAAAAGAGGAAAGATCGGAACAGAGCAGGTCAAAATACTCCTGAAGAAAAGAGAAACGGACGCCGCTGCCGAGATCGGTCGCGTTAATAATGACGAGCGGACCGTTGCGGCGCTCAAGGTCAGCAAAGGTAGCACCCTGAAACAGTATGCTTTCGTAGAACCTGGTTGCCATTTCAGTCCGCCCGGTCGACGAAAACCAGAGCGTCGGCTTCAGCAATCCGTACAACAATTCGCCGGCGACGTTACGATGCAGAAAGTCGTCTGCGAAATCTTCGAACAGACCATCTCCATACAAACCATAATATGCCGCCGTAAAACTTCCCCCGGAAACCGAGCTGATCACGTCAATCTCGTCAAGCAGTCGTCGCGAACGCCCATTCAGCTCGACCGACGTATCCCGCAAAGCGGCAAGGACACCATAAGCCAATGCCGCCGCCCGGGTCCCGCCGCCGGAGAAGGCGAGGACGAGGGTCATATCACTCGACCGGGTCGAGGCCAGACTATGATTTATCGAATATTCAACAGACGGAGCATTATCAACAAGCGGCTTATTGGCGATACTGCCGTATGAAGCGCACCCGGCGAGAAAAAGGAGAAGCAGCCAGGCAAGGACGATTCGGGCCATTGCAACCGACTGCCGCAATAATTGATAAACTTCAGGGATTGCTGCTCTGCGTTGCATCCGCAACAGCCTTTACAGGAAAAATGAAAGAGGCCGGACATCTCCGGCCTCTTGAGGTTTAGATAATTTCGACCCAATCGTGCTTGTCCGGCAACCGGCCGTACTGAATACCGGTCAACTCATCATAGAGTTTCCGGGTCAGTTCACCGGTCTGGCCACCGTTCAGTTTCACACATCGCCCCTTGTAGCAGAATTCACCGACCGGAGAGATGACAACGGCGGTACCGGCCCCGAATGCCTCGGTCAGCCGGCCGCTCTCAACCCCGTCGAGAACCTCGTCAACCGTCAGAGCCCGCTCCTCGATCTCATACCCCATCTCCCGTACCAGGGTCAGAACCGAACGCCGGGTGATGCCGTCGAGAACAGTCCCCTTCAATGGCGAGGTCACGATCTTGCCGTCGTAGAGGAAAATCATGTTCATACTGCCGACCTCCTCGACATACTTCTTTTCGCGAGCATCGAGCCAGAGAACCTGATCATAACCATTTTCGGCCGCTTCCCTCGAAGCGTAAAGGCTGGCGGCGTAGTTGCCGCCGGTCTTGGCCTCTCCGGTCCCACCTTCCGCGGCCCGGACATAGAAGTCGGAGATCCAGATCCTGACCGGGGCAATACCGCCTTTGTAGTAAGCGCCGACCGGCGAAAGGATAATGTAACAGAGATACTGATCAGCCGGACGAACCCCGAGCATCGGCTCGTTGGCGATCATCGTCGGCCGGACATAGAGCGAGGTGCCATCTGATTCCGGCACCCAGTCCTGCTCAAGACGGATAAGCTCTTTAAGCGCATCGAGGAAAAAAGTTGCATCGACTTGCGGCATGCACATCCGCACCGCCGAGCGATTAAAGCGGTCGATATTGTCTGAGGGCCGGAACAGAGAGACCTTGCCATCGGCATGGCGATAAACCTTGAGGCCTTCGAAGATTTCCTGCGAGTAGTGCAGTACCATCGCCGCCGGATCGAGGCTGAACGGGCCGTAAGGCTGAATCCTTGCTGAATGCCAGCCCTTGCCGGTATCGTACTCCATGACGAACATGCGGTCGGTAAAATATTTACCGAACGTCAGTTGCGTCTCATCTTCAATTTTCGCTTTTTCTTTCTCAAGCGGCAGAACTTCAATCTTCATTACATTGGCCTCCGGGGAGTAAAAACGTAAGTTTTTCTATTATCACATTGCATGAGTGCAGGCAATAGCATCTACACATTTTCAGGCTGCAAACCACGCTTTTCAAGGCAATTACATCAATCGTCTGTTTTCATCGAACCATATTCGCTATAATACCGAACATTATGCGACCGATTATCATTATACTTCTGTTTTTGCTATGCACCTCTACCGCTCGTGCTGAACCGTGGCAGTTTATTAAAACGAAAGAGAGCCCCGGTGCTTTTCTTTCCGGTTTTCTCAGCGGCTACGCTGCCCATGAACTGGCCCACATAATTGTCGCCAGAGCAAAAGGATTTGATGCCGAATTCGATGGTGTGACCCTTGTTTATCCGGAGGCCCGGATGAGTGATCCCGAGCATCTGCAAGTCGCATCAAGCGGCTTCCAGATGCAGTGGCTGGTTGCGGAAACCGCGCTCCGCTACCGGCACAAGAGTGAGCTTTCTGAATTCGGCGACAGCTACAATGCCGGATTGATTGCCTCCCACCTTGCCATTACAGCCGCCTACCTGACCGTACTGAGAGATCATGAAGATGGTGACCTGAAAGGAGCCTCCGAGGCGACCGGTATCTCGACCCGGAGACTGGCAGCGCTGGTTGCGATACCGGCTCTTCTCGACGCCTGGCGTCTACTCGGCGATGATGTGCCGGCCTGGGCGCCCGCCCTCTCGCTAGGCAGCAAAGCAGCCGGCATCACCTGGATATGGACTTACTGATCAGAGTGCCAGATTCTTCTGCACGAACTCCTCGACTGAATCGATCTGCCCCTGCAGCTCGTATATTTTATTCTCGAGCTTGACAATCTCCTCGTCGAACAAAGAGACCCGTTGTTTGACCAGATCAATCCGCATCCGGATCTCCTCACTTCTTTGTCGTGCCTCTTCATCGGTGATCAGATCTTCGGTATCAAGCATCTCTTCCTGTCGCTGCAGCCAGATATTGAGCGTGCTCTCAATCTGCGCCTTGGCATTGCGCGTGGACTGCACATCCTGTTCGAGCGCCTCGATGCGCCGGGAGCGGAAATTCAGGTAGGCGATGGCCAGATTCAACTTCTCGTAGAGCATGTCCTGCTCCCGGTCTTTTGTCTGTGCTTCGAGTACCCGGGTCAGCCGATCGATTGAGGACGACAGGGCCGTCATTTCGCGACCAGAGGTTTCGACGTCGGATTCGCCGACATTTTGGGCGGACACCAGCCCCGGGCTGAAACAGGCCGCTGTTGCGAGCGCAACGATGACCAGGCTTCTTTTTAAAAATCTACCCTCACTACTCATTTCAACCATCCTTTCCTCTGAAACATCTCTTCAAGCAGGTCAATAGCCCGATCAATCTTTTCCATCGAATTGGCATAGGAGAAGCGCAGGAAGCCTTCAGCGCCCTCTCCAAAGTCAATCCCGGCGGTCACCGCGACACCGGTCTCCTCGAGGATCTCGCGGGAGAGCGCCAATGAATCGGTACTGATATGTCGGGCATCGGCCAGCACATAGAACGCACCGGCCGGCATCGTCTCAACCTTGAGGCCGATCGACTCGAGGCGCGGAACGATGTGACGGCGCCGCGCATCATAGGCGGCGCGCATTTCGGCAAGCGAATCATCGCATTCCTCGAGAGCCGCAATCCCGGCGAGCTGGACAAAATTATTGGCACTGATCAGAAAATTCTGGTGCTGGCTTTGCAGTGCCCGCACCGCCTGTTTCGGTGCGATCAGATATCCGAGCCGCCAGCCGGTCATAGCGTAAGCCTTTGAGAACCCTCCGAGCACGAAAGCATCGGGGGTAAATTCGAGGATACTCCGCTCCTCGCCTTCGTAGGTCAATCCGTGATAGATCTCATCGGAGATCACCGGAATCGGCAGGTCGGCCAACGCTTCAAGCTCTCCCGGCGCCAGAACCGAGCCGGTCGGATTCGATGGCGAGTTGATCAGCAAGGCCCGGCTCCGCTCGGATATGACGTTCACGACATCATCGGCCCGCGGCTGGAAGCCGTCCTCGACCCGGGTTTTGAGGAAACGGGGCACACCATCGACAAAACGTATAAAGTTCGGATAGCAGGCATAGCTCGGATCGGGCAGGATGATTTCATCCCCCTTGTCGAGAATGGTCGCAAAAAGCAACAACATCAACGGGCTTGTCCCGGAGGAGACAATAACCTGCTCAGGCTCGATATCAACCCGGTAGCGCCGCTGATAGTATGCGGCAATCGCCTGACGCAGCTCAATCCGGCCGAGCGAGTGGGTATATGTCGTCTGCCCGTCGCGCAGCGCCCTGACCGCCGCGGCGACCACCGGAACCGGCGTCGGGAAATCGGGTTCGCCGAGACAGAGGTAAATCACCTCGCGCCCCTCGGCTTCAAGCTCTTTGGCCCGCTACATCACTTCCATTGCCAGAAACGGGGTGACGTTCCGGGCGCGCTCAGCAATATGAATTGTTTTTTCTTTCGGCGACATCAATCCTCCAAATAAAACGACAAACGCCAACAGCCTATCGCGCCAGCAGAAATATGCAACAGAATTATCGTATTGCAACAATGGACAGAAGATACAAATTGACGATCAGAAGAAAGGCGAGCTGATGCGGTGTCAAGACAGGGTCGATTTACCAGGCAGGATCCGGGCTGCAACCGGCCACAAAAGTAGAAACAAAAAAGGTTTATCGCGTTTTATCGGGAATAAATGGTGCGCACCAAAATACCGCCAGACTTTTCCAATCGCACCATGAAAGCATGATTCCAGTTCGCCGGTATCGCCCGGCAAGCTCCTTCCTTTTCTTGCCTGTCCAAGAAAAGGAAGCAAAAGTACAACCCCAGCTCACCCGCCTGATGATCAGGTTCCCTCACTGCGCAGATTCCAATCCGGCAGTCACTATCGTTACCTGAACACCGGATTAAAATCCGCTCGCTCGGCGGTCCTACATGGGGCCCCGGTAGGGCAGTGGAAACAGTCAATAAAACTTTCTTGAGGGACACTTCCCTGTAATTCGGGTAGTGTCCCCGTGTAACTTTCGACTCCGATCGCCTGTCCTGAGTTATCTTGTACTGAGCTCGCCGAAGTAGCCGAAGGGGGAATCCATTGAGGATTTTGACTTACCCCCGTTGCTCTTGAGGTCGCCCCTTTTTCCCGCACCAAAATACGTAGTCCAACCGCAACCGCCACGGAGACGTGCAGTGTTTGCCTCGAGGCAAACTCCCGAATTGAACTGTTCAACAGAAATAATTCAGACAGAACAAAAAAGCCCCCTGCAAGGGAGCCGTTTTCTGCGCGGCCGCGACCGCGCGGTTCTCCTGTCTCCTGCGTTCTGTATTCAGGCCAGTATCCCCATCCGACCAATCAAAACTGCCGGTATCGAACGACCGGCTCCTGATTTTTCTTGTCTGTCCTGAGCCAGCTGAAGGAGGAGTCTAACGTTGTATTCACTCTAATCTGCGAAGAACCGGGGCTTTGATTTCCAGGCTTCCTAACTAGGAAGAAATCTCGCCGCCTCAGGTAAAACCGGAACCGGCGGTACAGGCATAGCAGTGATCACCGGTCGCGATCAGCTCTCCCGGACCGGGCGGTTCGGCCAGCTCCGATACATGCTTCTGTTGCCCGCCGAGCGGTATGCCGGCGGCGAGGTTGAAATCGCAATCGTACACCGTGCCGTCCCAGGCGACCGAAATCAGCGATTTACACATCAGCCCGTCGAGTGTGCAGGAGTTAAAAGCATTGGCCAATTTGAGCAGGTAACCGTCGAGATTGCCGCTCTTTTCGAGCCAGCTGCGGAAACGGCCGAGCGGCATATTGGCGAAGGTAAAAAGATTATTAAAGACAATGCCCCACTTGCGTTCAGCATCGCGCTTGAATTTCTGCTCGGTCGCCACCTGGTCGGCCGGCAGAAAGGCGCCGGCCGGGTTCGCCACCAGGTTGAGTTCGAGGCCGCTGCCCGGCTGCCCGAAGCCAAGTTCATTCAAACGCTTGAGCATCTCGACGCTCCTGTCCATCACTCCTTTGCCGCGCTGGGCATCGGTCTGGGATGGCGATGTTGACGGGAAGGACGCGACCAGAATTATCTTCAATTCGATTAACAGATCGAGCAGGGTTTGCCGGTCGTTATCACCAAGAGCGGTCAAATTCGAACGCAGCATCATTTTATCAGCAAATGGCCGCAAACCACGCAGAAGGTAGTCAATGTCCGGCACCAGTTCCGGGGCGCCGCCGGTGATATCGATAAGATTGAAACGACCCCGTCCGGCGAAGGCGATGACCTCATCCATGGTCTGACGCTCCATCACTTCGAGGCGATGCGGACCAGCCTCGAGATGGCAATGCTTGCAGGCGAGGTCACAGAGCAACCCGGTATTGATCTGCAAAATATGCGCATGATCACGGGCCAGACCGATCCCTTCGTCGTCAAGCACCTGAGAAAATGGTTTAAAATTTGAACGTCCGTCTGCCATAAAACAGGTTCTTTCAATCGAGTATTTTCAAATTATCTCACATTGACAACTTCTCGGCAATATTGCGCATCTGCACTCCGTGAACCAGCGTTGCGCCGCCACGGATTGCGTTGGCGACATGAACGGCTTCGGTCATTTCGCCGAGGTTCGAGCCTTTTTCGAGACAGGATTGGGTGTAGGCGTCGATGCAATAGGGACACTGTACGGCGTGAGCGACGCCGAGGGCAATCAGTGCTTTCTCCCGGGCGGTCAATTCACCCTCGGCAAATACCGCACCGTAGTAGTCGAAAAACTTTTGGGCCAGCTCCGGGGCTTCTTCTCCGATTTCAGCGAATTTCCCCAGGTCTTCCGGCTTGTAGTATGTCTCCATCTTTTACCTCCCGTTCAGGTGAAAATGATCAAGTAGTTTAAAGGTCTGCAATTTCGTATCAATCTGTCTTATCGTCACTGACAGTGAAGCACTTTATTACTGCTGGTTATTGTCCAGCATTGTCATAATGAAAACATAAAGAAAGCATAAAGAACATGTAAAATTTTCAAAAATCAGGACTCAATAAATGCGCCAGGTGCGAATCAATGCTATAAATTTAATAACTTAACCTGACAATCAGGAGACTTCATGAAAATATCCATCTCGAAATTTATGGTGATCGGCATCATTGCCGGACTCATCTGGGCCTTTTTTGCTTTCGACCTCGGCCAGTATCTGACCCTCGATTACATCAAGACGCAGCAAGCCGCCTTCAATGATTACTACGAGCAGAATCGCCTCCTGACAATCGCTGTCTACATCCTGATTTATATCGTCGTCACTGCCCTTTCGCTTCCGGGCGCAGCGGTATTGACCCTTGCCGGCGGTGCCCTTCTCGGCCTCTGGGTCGCGCTGGTTGCGGTTTCCTTCGCCAGCACCATCGGTGCGACCCTCGCTTTTCTCGTCTCCCGTTTCCTGCTACGCGACTGGGTCCAGGGAAAATTCGGCGACAAGCTCAAGGCGATCAATAACGGAGTCGAAAAAGATGGCGCATTCTACCTCTTTTCCCTGCGCCTGGTCCCGATCTTCCCGTTCTTCGTGATCAACCTGGTGATGGGACTGACACCCCTTAAAACGGGGCTCTTCTACATTGTCAGCCAGGTCGGCATGCTTCCCGGCACCTTCGTCTATGTCAACGCCGGCACCCAGCTCGGTCAGATCGAATCGGCTTCGGGCATCCTTTCGCCGGCAATCATTTTTTCCTTCGTGCTGCTCGGCATTTTTCCGCTGATCGCCAGAAAAGTTCTCGACATGGTCAAGGCCCGAAAGGTTTATAAGGACTTTAACAAACCAACCGCTTTCGACTACAACCTGGTCGCTATCGGCGCCGGTTCGGCCGGTCTGGTCAGCGCCTATATTGGTGCCGCGGTCAAGGCCAAAGTCGCCTTGATCGAAAAGCACAAGATGGGCGGCGACTGCCTCAACACCGGTTGCGTTCCGAGCAAGGCGCTGCTGCGCTCGGCCAAGATGCTCTCCTATGCGCAAAGGGCACAGGAGTTCGGCTTTCGCAAAAATGAAGTCGACTTCGATTTCGCCGAGGTCATGGAGCGCGTACAGAACGTGATCAGCAAGGTCGAGCCGCATGATTCGATCGAGCGCTACACCGATCTCGGCGTCGAGGTGTTCACCGGTGAGGCGACCATCGTTTCCCCCTGGGAGGTCGAGGTCAACGGCAAAGTTATCAGCACCCGCAGCATTATCGTCGCCACCGGCGCCCGCCCCTTCATTCCGCCGATTCCGGGGCTCGACCAGGTCGAGTACAAAACGTCCGACAACATCTGGGAGTTGCGGCAAAAACCGGAAAGACTGGTCGTCCTCGGCGGCGGTCCGATCGGCTCCGAACTGACCCAGGCCTTCGCCCGCCTCGGCAGCCGGGTCACCCAGATCGAGATGGCACCACGCATCATGGGGCGCGAGGATAGCGATGCCGCCGACTACATCAAACAAAAGTTTGTCGACGAAGGGGTCAATGTCCTGACTGAGCATCAGGCCAAAGAGGTTGTTGTTGAAGGCGATAAAAAGATGTTGATCTGCGAACACAATGCCGAGAAGGTTGAAATCGCGTTCGACGAGATCCTGGTCGCCGTCGGCCGCAAGGCCAACGTTTCAGGCTTCGGCCTCGAGGAACTGGGAGTCAGGATTGCCGAGCGCGGCACCATTGAGACCGATCCTTATTTACGCACCAACTTCCCCAACATCCTCTGCGCCGGCGACGTCGCCGGCCCCTACCAGTTCACCCATACCGCCGGGCACCAGGCCTGGTACGCCGCAGTCAACGCCCTCTTCGGCAGTTTCAAGAAGTTCAAGGTCGATTACTCGGTCATTCCCTGGGCGACCTACACCGACCCCGAGGTGGCGCGGGTTGGTCTTAACGAAACCGAGGCGAAGGAGCAGGATATCCCTTACGAGGTGACCAAATACGGAATCGATGATCTCGACCGGGCGATCGCCGACTCGGAGGATCACGGCTGGGTCAAGGTCCTGACCAAACCGGGAACCGACAGGATTCTCGGGGTCACTATCGTCGGCACCCACGCCTCCGATATTATTGCCGAGTATATCCTGGCGATGAAAAACAGTATCGGCCTCAACAAGATCCTCGGTACCATTCACATCTATCCGACCCTCGCCGAGTCGAACAAGATGGCGGCCGGCCAGTGGAAAAAAGATCACGCTCCGGAAAAGCTGCTGCAGTGGGTCGAGAAGTTGCACCGCTGGCGGCGATAATAAAGTGTCTGGACCTCTAACGGTTGAATCCACGCCAATATCTGTTAACTTATAATTTATTGGCAATATCTGTCGGAATGAAATACATCAACCAAGGAGACTATCATGAAAGGAAATGCCAAACTTATCGATGCACTCAATGACCGGTTGTCCGAGGAACTCGGCGCCATCAATCAATATTTCGTCCACGCCGAGATGTGCGAGGACTGGGGTTATAGCACTCTGCACCAGCAGATCAAGGAGCGCTCAATTCAGGAAATGCGTCATGCCGAGTCCCTGATCGAGCGGATTCTTTTTCTCGAGGGCCAGCCGCTTGTAACCAAGCTCGGCCCGATTTCGATCGGTAAAAAAGTCGAGGAGATGCACGGCAAGGACTGCGACGCCGAAGCTGACGCGATCAAGGGCTATAACGAGACGATCAAGCTGGCCGTAGAGGTCGGCGACAACGGCACCAAGCAGTTGCTCGAAACTATCCTCAAGGACGAGGAGATGCACATCGACTGGCTCGAGGAACAACAGGACCAGATCGAGCAGATGGGCATCCAGATCTACCTGTCGCAGCAGCGTAACGGCTCAGGTGGTGGCGCCGCCGAGTAACACAGCGCCTAATCCAATTAGCAAAGGGGACAGGATAAAACCTGGCCCCTTTTTCTTTATGCTGCCGATCAGGGCGCAACGGTGTTCACTCCTGCTCGCTCCGGACCGGCATTTTCATAATGTAGGCAGTCACTGCCAGAGCAATCACCAGCAACAGTACTTTGACCCAGAGCAGCGGCACGAAAAAAACCACGGAAATCCCGATACTGATCCAGACCAGGAGGATCGCCTTGAATTTGGCGCCGGCCGGCATTCCCTCGTTCTCGAGATAGGGCCGGATCAGCGGCCCGAGCCGGTTGTGATTGAGCAGCCAGGCATGGAAGCTGTCGGAGCTGCGGGCGAAGCAGGCGAGTGCCAACAGCAGAAAGGGCACGGTCGGCAGCACCGGCAGGAAGATGCCGAATACCGCCAGGATCACGCAGAGGCAGCCCAGAGCGAGCAGTACCGGCCGCAGCACTCTACGCCTGCCCATCGACCCTCTCCTGCGCGCCGCCAGGCCTGCCGGTCTGCTGCAGGACCAGCCCGGCAACGATCAGGACAAGACCGATAAAGGTCGCCGGCAGGATCTCTTCACCGACCAGAAAACGGATAAAGACCAACGACAGGAAGGGCGAGATAAAGATCAGGTTGGCGATGCGGGCGGTATTGACCGAGAGCTTGAGGGCCTTGAGCCAGAGGACGAACGTGATGCCCATCTCGAACAGGCCGACATAACCGGCGCCGAGCAGGCCGGACAGCGGAGGCATCCGAAACCCCTCGGTGAGCAGCAGGTAAAGGCCGACCAGCGGCAGACCGAACAGGAAGTTGAGAAAAAGGCCGACAACCGGGTCGCATTGACTGCGCGTGTTGTATATCCAGTAGAGCGCCCAGAACAGGGTCGACAGCAGGGCCAGGCCGACCCCGAGCGGACTGTCGAACTGCATCGCCAGCAGATCACCGCGGGTCGAGATAACGACGACCCCGGCGTAGCTGACGGCCACCGCCAGCAGCTCGCGCAGCGATATCTTCTGCTTGAGCAGCGGAATCGACAGCAGGGTCAGGGTGATCGCCCAGGTGTAGTTGATCGGCTGGGCTTGCTGCGCCGGTAGCAGGTCATAGGCCTTGAACAGGACGAGGTAATAGAGAAAAGGGTTGATAAACCCGAGGCCGAAAGAAGTCAACAGGGCGGATCGCTTCACCCGTTTGAGCTGACCCGCCTTTCCCTGGATCAGAAGGATTATAAAGAGGATGATCAGTGAAACCAGCGCGGCATAAAAGAGCAGTTCGGCCGGGGTCAGGTAGCGCAGCGAAAGTTTGAAGGCGCTGGCTACCGTCGACCAGCAGAGGACCGCAAGCAAACCGTAAAGTAGCGCCAGTCGTTGCTGTGTCATACCGCCTCCCGAACCGCCCGGTAGCGGCGCGTCGGAAAGGCGAGAATCATCAGCCCGGAGAGGATCAGCAACAAACCGCCCCAGGCGGCCAGCGGCAGCCGCTCGCCGACGACCAGCACGCCGAGCAGGGCAGCTGTCATCGGTTCGGCCAGCGACAGGGTTACGGCGGAAGCGACCTGAACCGTCTGCAGGCCGCGGGCAAACAGCCAGTAGGAGAGCGCCATGGTAAAGATGCCGAGGTGCAGGACGACAGCGATACTGCGCGGTTGTGCCAGCCAGGACAGATCACGCCCCCAGGCCGTCGGCAGCAGGATGATCGCGGCAACACAGACCACCATCGCCATGACCGCGTTTGGTGCTCGCTCTTCAAGCATCCCTTTGATCACCAGGGTGTATGCAGCATAGGAAGCGCCGGCACCGACAGCCAGTACAAGGCCGAACATATCAACCACAACCGCGCCACTCCTGCCGGCGAGCCCGAGCAGCGCGCAGCCGCCGATCGCCAGAATTGTCGCCATGCCCCAGCGCCTGCCCGGCCGCTCCCGGCGAAACAGGTAACCAAGGATTCCGCCGGCTATCGGGGCGCTGCCGATACCGACGACGGTACCAATAGCGACGCCGGTCTTGGCGACGGCGGCAAAGAAGCTGAGCTGATAAGCAGCAGTAAAGAGAGCTGCCAGGAGAGTTTGTTTCCACGGCCATTCCGACAACCGGGAAATCTCGCGGCGCGCCAGTGCGAGGAACATCAGGGCGATGCCACCGATCGCCAGCCGGCAGGCGCCGATGATCGCCGGATCAAAGCCCGCGGCAGCAAAAGACTGGGCGGTGCCGGTAGTCCCCCAGAGCATGGCGGCCCCGAGAACAAAAAAGGTTCCGGTTGCGGGTGTCGAGCGGTTCATATCTTCATTTCTTGCGTATCAGCCGGTCGTTGCCGGCAAAAAAGGCCAGGTAAAGAATGCCCGCAAGTCGACCGGCGGTCAAGGCCAAAGCCGCCAGAATAATCCCCGGCCAACTGACATGGCTGATGGTCGTCGCCAGGACCAGCAGAATCACCGCCGCCTCGAGAAGGGTCCCGGTTGAAATCGGCCCGGTTTGCTTCATGACCAGCAGGCGCGAGCGCTGCCAGGTAATCCAGACGGTCAATCCCGGCATCAGAACCATCAGTATGAGTGGCAGGCGGGAAAAAGAGACCAATTCCGGGGTCAGACCGGAGATGGTGCGTAACCAGAGGTCGGCAAGCGGCGTCAGCGCGATCAGGCCGAGAATGCCAACGCAGGATATACCGAGCAGCAGGGCAAAGCGCCCGACCTTCTCCTGCTCCTCAAGATGTGGCCCGAGCAGGGCGATGGCCGCCTCCTGGTAGGAAAGCCCGAGGGCGCGAAAAATGAAAGTCAGCCCGTAGAGGACCGGCAGCACCGCCAGCGACTCGAGCGGAAAAGCTCCCCGGCTGAGGAAAAAAGTGATCACCGGCTGGACGCTCAAGGCGATGAAAGGTGTCAGCGCCAGCGGCAGGTAATAATGCCAGATGGTCGCCATCGAAAGCGGCTCTGCTTCGTTATGCCGCTCCAGATATGCGGTGATCGACGGTTTGGCCAGTTGCCGGGTGACCAGCGCTTCAACCACCACCCCGACCGAAAGGGCCAGGGCCCCGATCACCGATCCCGGCAGAGGACCGACAACGGCGAAGGTCAGGCCAGCGAGGGTCATCGCCACAACCCGGGTGATGGTGCCGATGGTGACCCTTCGGGTCCGGCCGTCGGCAATCAATACCCCCTGGTAAAAGCGGCGAAAGCCGATCGCACCCGGCCATGGCAACAGTGCCCAGAGGGCCGGGTTGACCTTGCTGGCAACTTCCGGCTGCAGGCCGATCAGCTCGACACCGAGCCAGTTAAAAACGGGCGGCAGGGAAATCAGGGCCAGCAGCAGGGTCACTCCGAGACTGAGCAGAACGGTAAACCAGCGGAGTTTTCGATAGGAGTTTTGCCCGCGACAAAGGGCTGTCGACGCCGCCATCAGCATAATAACCGGAGCTTCGGCAACCAGGGCGAAGGCGAAGGCGACCCCGTAGGCGGCGAGGTTGACAACGGCTTCCGGCAATCGGGCAATCAGGGCGGCCAGGTAGGGCCCTTCGATCGCCATCAGGATCCAGGTCAGGGCCAGGGGGCTCCAGAACAGGAAGATCCGTCCGTATGTCAGCCGATGCCCGGCTTTACCCGTTGTCATGATGGTCTTAAAACTTCGGTTGTGAAAGGGCTGCCGGACACTGCCGGGCGGTTAATGCGACATCAATACCGGCACCGTCATCGAATCGAGCAGGTAGCGGCCGATCTCGCCGAGTGTCTGGTGGCCGCGCCGCGACTGCGAAAAGGCACCGATCACCAGAAGGTCGATCCCCTGGTCGGCGATGCGGCTCAACAAAAGATCGCCAACCTTCATGTCGCCGCTGACCAGGCGCTCACTCGTTGCCTTGATCGAATGACGCTGCAGATGCTGACAGATATCGGCATCATGACACCTCGATGCTTCGTCGCCATGGCGACCTTCAATACTGATCACCCGGACCGCTTCGGCTGCGCCGAGCAACGGCATTGCGTCATGCAGGGCCCGTGATGATTCCGGTCCGCCGCGCCAGCCGAGCATAACGCGCTGGCCGATGCTTTCGAACTGGCCGGCATAGGGGACGATCAGAACCGGACGGCCGGCACCGAGCACCGCCCGCTCCGGCAGATCGGGAGGGCTCGATCGTTCCGGATGCTCAAAGTCGACCTGGCTGACAACCAGCAGATCACGATAGTGAGCGTGCAGGTTGATCAGTTGCGACATGTCCATGTTGCTGGCGGCACAATCGGCGCAGATCCATTCGGTCTCGATGCCGGCGGCGGCCGTCGCTTCGGCAAAATCCTTTTTCGCCTCGGCGGCGATCTTTTGCGGATCAACATGGTGGGAAGCGAAATAGGGATGCGGAATCACGTAGAGCCCGGTCAAGCGGGCCCGGTGTTGACGGGCGAGGCCGATTGCAGCCGCGAGTCGCGATTGGCAGGTGGTGCGGGTATCGATATGGACCAGGATGTCTTTGAAACTCATTGTCGCCACCTTTTTGTCAGTGTTTCTTGCCGAGATACGCTTCCTGAACCTTCTCCGAAGCGAGCAACTCCTGTGAAGTGCCAGAGAGGGCGATCTTGCCAACATCAAGCACGTATCCGCGGTCGGCCAGCCTGAGAGCCGCCTTGGCGTTCTGTTCGACCAGAAGAACGGTGACGCCTTTTTTGGCAATCTCCCTGATCTGCTTGAAGATCGCCTTGACCAGGATTGGCGCGATACCGAGGCTCGGCTCGTCGAGCAGCAGCATTTCCGGATCGGACATCAGGGCGCGGCCAATGGCCAGCATCTGCTGTTCGCCGCCGGAGAGAGTCCCGGCCAGCTGCTTGCGGCGCTCCTGCAGGCGCGGGAACAATTCATAGACCCAGTTCAGGGTGTCGCGATTCATTTTTTTACGGCTGTAGGCGCCGAGCATCAGGTTCTCCTCGACCGTGAGGATGCCGAAAACCCGCCGGCCCTCCGGAGAATGACTGATGCCGAGCTTGACCACCTTGTGCGCCGGGATCTCGGTCAACTCCTGCCCCTTGAACCGGATCGAGCCGGACTCGGCCTTAAGCAGCTGACTGATGGTCCGCATGGTGGTCGTTTTACCGGCTCCATTGGCACCGAGGATGGCGACAATCTCGCCCTTGCGCACTTCGAGCGAGATCCCCTTGATCGCAGAGATGCTGCCATAGGAGACCTCGAGATCCTTTATTTCAAACAGGATGTCGTCACTCATCGTCTTCATCCTCACTTCCCAGGTAAGCTTCGATGACCGCCGGATCTTTTTGAATCTCCACCGGCGTACCTTCGGCGATTTTTTTACCGAAATTGACCACCGTCAGGTAGTCGGTTACCTCCATGACCATGTCCATATCGTGCTCAATCAACAGGACGGTGACACCCTTGTCACGTATCCGATAGATGGTCTCGAGAAGGCCAAGGGTCTCCTTGTCATTCAGTCCGGCCGCCGGCTCGTCGAGGATGAGCAGGGTCGGATCAACGGCCATGGCACGGGCCATCTCGACCCGGCGCTGGATTCCGTAGGGGAGTGACCCGACCGGGGTCGCAGCATGTTCGGAAAGTTCGAAAAAGTCGAGCTGTTCTGCAACCTTGTGCCAGTTGGCAATTTCATCGCGGCGCGAAGCGGGCGTATGAAAAATACCGTTCCAGAGTTTCTGATTGCTCCGGATATGGCGGCCACTCATAACATTTTCGGCCACCGACATCTGGCTGAAGAGGCGGATAGTCTGAAAGGTCCGGACGATCCCGCGATCGACAATCTGGTAGGGAGTCAGGCCCCGAATCTCCTCGCCGCGCCATTGAACCGACCCCTCTTCCGACTTGTAGATGCCGGTGATGCAGTTGAATACGGTGGTCTTGCCGGCGCCGTTGGGGCCGATGATGCCGTAGATCTGCCCCTCTTCCACCTTGAAGCTGAGGGTATCGACCGCGGTCAGACCACCAAAGCGCTTGGTGACTTCGCTGAGGACCAGTTCATTACGCGCCATGGCTGCCTCCCTTGATCAGGAACTTGGGGATTTTGCCGAAGGTCGCCGGAATGATGCCGCGCGGCCGCAGAATCATCGCCGTAATCATGGCGATGCCGAAGATAAAGAAGCGCCAGGTCGCAAATTCGCGAAAGATCTCCGGCAGCACGAACATAACGAAGACGCCGATCAGCACCCCCGGTATCGACGAACCACCGACGATAACGATACTGAAGAAGAGAACCGACTGGATGAAGTCGAAGGCTTCCGGGCTGACCGCCGAATACTGGGTCGCATAAACGGTTCCGGCCAGACCGGCGATGCCGGCGCCGAGGGCGAAAGCAAAAATCTTGTAGACCCGGGTATTGATGCCGATACTCTCGGCGGCCAGAGGATCTTCGCGCAGATAATGCAGGGCCCGTCCCGGCTTGCTCTTTTCCAGGTTGCGCATGATCCAGAGCGTCAGCAGCAGGACGATGAAGGCGAAATAATAGACCGAGATCTGACCCATCAACTGCATCCCGAAGAAGCTCAGCGAATCGAGCCCGAAGATGCCGTTCGGTCCGCCGGTCAGGCCGCCGAGATTATTCTGCAGGACCTGGACGAACACGATATTGAAGCCGATGGTCACGACCAGCAGGTAGTCACCGCGCAGGTGAACAATCGGGCCGGCCAGGAGAATACCGAACAGGGCCGGGATCAGGATCGCCAGCGGCACCGTCGCCAGAAGCGGCCAACCGAACTTGGCATTGAGAATCGCGGTGGTATAGGCTCCCATCCCGAAGAACAGGGCCTGGCCCATATTGAACATCCCGCTCTTGCCAAGAATGATATCCTGCGACAGGGCGACCACGGCAAAGATGACGAAGGTAATGGCAACGGCCTGCCAGCGGGAATTCAGAAGATGCGGCAGCACCGCCATGATCACCAGGAAGCCGGGAAGTGCATATCGTTGCAGTTTTTTCATCAGACTTTCTCCGCCACCCGCTCTCCGAGGATCCCGGTCGGCCGGACAATCAGGATCAGGATGAGCAGAATAAAGGTAAAGGCGTCGGCCCAGGTACTGGAGACATAACCGGCGATAAAGGCGTTGAACAGGCCGAGCAGCATGCCGCCGAGCATCGCCCCGGGGATGTTGCCGATGCCGCCGATAATCGCCGCGACAAAGGCGTAGAGGCCATATTGCCAGCCCATGTTAAAGGTGATGCCGCGATAGTAGAGGCCGATAAACAGACCCCCGACCGCGCCGAGCGATGAACCGATAATAAAGATCAGGGCGATGACACTGTTGACATTGATGCCCATCAGCCGGGCGGCGTCCTGGTCGATGGAACTGGCCCGGATCGCGGCCCCCATACGGGTCTTTTCAACGAACAGGTAGAGCGCCAGCATCAGGACCAGGGAGAGCACCAGGATGATAACCTGGATCAGGCTGATGACGACGCCGCCAAGATCCCAGTAGACCTGCGGCACCAGCTCCGGGAAGATGCGCATCTGCGGACCCCAGATCAGCATGATGCCGTTCTGGATAACCAACGAGGCACCGAGGGCCGAAACCACCGCCGAGAGCCGCGGCGCCGTGCGCAGGGGGCGGTAGGCAGCCCGCTCAAGCAGCACCCCGACCACCGCCATGCAGACGGCGGTGAGCAGGAAGATGATAATAACGGCGAAAAGCGAGGCCGCCTCACCCATGACATGGGTGTAGATGGTCAAACCGACGAACGCTGCCGCCGCAACCAGATCACCATGGGCAAAATTGATCAGGCGCATGACCCCGTAGACCATGGTATAGCCGAGCGCCACCAGGGCAAACATGCTGCCGATAGTCAGTCCGTTAGCCAGTTGCTGTAAAAATATTTCCATGAAGTTGCACTCCTCCTCCACGACACACGGCGGCTTATTGCCAGACCGCTTCTCAGCTGCAGGGCGGACCAATCCCGGTTCCGCATTGCACCTGAAAAGATGCCTGCAAGAAGGGGGCGGGGCGGAAACACCCCGCCCCCTCAGTTCAACATCAGCAAGCGTTACTTCTGAACGTAAGCAGCAACATATTCGCCGTTGGCGTCGACCTCGAAGGTAACGTAGGTTCCGCCGAGACGATTGCCGTCTTCGGCAAAGGCGATCGGTCCGGTGATGCCCGGGAACGGCTCCTTCATGTTCTTCAGGTAATCGGAGGCTTTGCGGGTATCAAAGCTTTTGTTCTGCTTCATCGCATGAATAATGGCGCGCATGCCGTCGGCGTTCATCACGGTCCAGATCGACGGCGGCAGTTTGCCGTACTTTGCCTTGTAGGCTGCCAGGAAATCCTTGGCAACATCATAAGGGAGCATTTCCGGCGATGGAACGTTGATCACCATCGCACCCTGGGCGGCCGAACCGGCGAGCTTGACGAAATCCGGGTTCATGACGGCGTCGCCGCCGATAAAGTCGGCCTTGATGCCGAGGGCCTTCTGCTGGGCGCGCAGCTGACCGGCGTCAGTGTAGTAGCCGGCATAAAAGATGACGTCCGGATTCTTCGCTTTGATACCGGTCAGAACCGGGGTGAAGTTCTGCGAGTCGGCTTTGATCTTCTCGTAAGTCACCATGTTGCCGCCGTTTTTCTTGATCGCGTCGATGGTCGCTTCGGCCAGACCGGTCGCGTAGCTGGAAAAATCGGAGACGACAACGATCCGCTTGTACTTCTTGACATTGACCATGTAATCAGCGGCAAAGTCAGCTTCGGCGCTATTCGGGAACGAGTTGCGCAGGAAGGTCCAGTAGCCGTGTTCGGTCAGGCTGTCGGCCGTGCCGTCCGAGGTCTGCAGGACGCCGGCGTTGTAATAGGTCTTCTGGGCCGCTTCGGCACAGGTCGAGGTGTAGGACCCGATGACCATCTTGACCCCTTTGTTTACGAGATCCTTGGCGCAAATCGCAGCGGCCATGGCGGTTCCCTGGTCATCACAAGTGATGACTTCGATTTTCGAGCCGAGGACACCGCCATCGGCATTGATCTGATCGGCCAGCAGCCTGACAGAGTTATCAATCCCCTGGCCTTCATTGGCATAGCTGCCGGTAATCGGCGCCTGCACTCCGACCTTGAGCGTATCGGCCAGAGCCGGAACAGCAAGTAGACAGATTGACGTGATGGCAACTGTCAGTTTCAAAAACTTTTTCATCGTACTACCTCCTCATAAAATTGAGAGTCGTCGCACAATTGCGACAGAGTTAACTTCGACCAAACCCGAGAGGTCACCCGGGCAATATTACAACGATTTCAAGATGTTATCCAGAGGCAAATCAGGAGATCCCCCGGTTGCCCCGCAACATCTGCAACAGGGCATGACGGGCAATACTCGGATTCTCCTTGAGCCGCCGCTTCGAGTACGGCAGCCAGGCCTCGCCGAACGGAACATAGACCCGCAAGCGGTGGCCGCCGGCAAGAATAATCCGGCGCAGCGGTTCGTCGACACCGAGCAGCATCTGGAACTCGTACTGGTCCGGCTTCAGTCCGTATTTTTCAATCAGCCGCTCCGCCTCAAACACCAGCTTCTCATCATGCGTGGCAATGCCGACATAAGCGCCATGCTGAAACATCTTCTCGAGACAGCGGGTGAAGTTGCGGTTGATGATATAAGGATCCTTGTAGGCGGCGGTGCGCGGTTCGTTATAGATTCCCTTGCAGAGCCGGTAGTGCATCGGCTTGTCGGCCAGCGATTCGATATCGGCCGCCGTCCGACGCAGGTACGACTGGAGAACGACCCCGACATTTTTCGGGAACTCGTCGCGCAAGCGATCGTAGAACTCAATGGTCGCGTCGGTGCACTCGATATCCTCCATGTCGATCCGGACGAAGCTGTCGAACTCATGGGCGAAGCTGACGATTTCGCGGATATTCTCGAAGGCGAACTCCCGGTCGAGCAGCAGGCCCATCTGGGTCGGCTTGAGCGACAGGTTGCCCTCGATCTCACCTTCCCGGATCGCCTTGAGAATCTCGAGGCACTGCTCCTTGAAAAAAATCGCCTCATCCCGGGTCTTGATGAACTCCCCGAGGATATCGATGGTCGTCATCACTCCTTGCCGGTTCAGATCTTCGGAAACGCGAACCGCATCTTCGAGTTTCGAGCCGGCAATATAGCCCTTGGCAAAGTAACCGACAATCGGTCCGGGCACGTGCATGATGGTCTTGCTGACCAGGTAATTGAAAATGGACACTTTTTACTCCGCAAAAATAGGTTATGAGTGACGGATGACTGATGTCCTCGTCAGACGTCGCCCGGTACCTGTCACAGTCTTTATTCTTCGTCCATGAACGGATAGTCAAACGACTCCGGCGCGTCGAAGGTCTCCTTGACCGCCCGGGTCGAGACCCAGCGCTGCAGGTTGAGCATTGAACCGGCCTTGTCGTTGGTGCCGGAGGCGCGGGCTCCACCGAACGGCTGCTGGCCGACGACGGCACCGGTCGGCTTGTCGTTGATGTAGAAATTGCCGGAAGCGTTTTCCAGTTTGGCCATGGCGAAACTGACCGCCTGGCGATCATTGCCGAAGACGGCGCCGGTCAGGGCATAGATCGAGGTCTGGTCGCACAGCTCAAGGGCCTTTTCAAAATCCTCGTCGCGATAGACGTAGACCGTCAGGACAGGGCCGAAGATCTCTTCTTCCATGGTCTTGAAATGCGGATTGTCGGTCAGAATGACCGTCGGCTCAATGAAGTAGCCGACGCTGTCGTCATAGCCGCCGCCGATAATGATTTCGGCGTCATCGGCATCCTTGGCGTAATCGACATACTCGGTGATGCTCTTGAATGCCGAGGCGTCGACCACGGCGTTGAAGAAGTTGCTGAAATCGCTGACCGGCCCGGTTTTGATGCGAGCCGATTCTCTCTCGAGCAGGGCCCGCACTGCCGGCCAGATCGAGGCCGGGATATAGGCCCGCGAAGCGGCGGAACATTTCTGTCCCTGGAACTCGAAGGCGCCGCGGATCATGCCGGTGACCAGCTTTTTCACGTCGGCCGAATTGTGGGCGAAGATGAAATCCTTGCCGCCGGTTTCACCGACGATGCGCGGATAGGATTTGTAGTTGGCTATGTTTTCGCCGATGACCTTCCACATATCCTGGAAAACCGCGGTCGAACCGGTAAAGTGGACGCCGCCGAGATCACGGTGCGGCAGGGTCAGCCCGCCGATCATCGCACCGGAGCCGGGGATAAAATTGATGACGCCATCCGGCAGCCCGGCTTCCTTGAGGACCTGCATCAGGATATAGGGCGTATAGACACAACTGGAGGCCGGCTTGAGCAGCACGGTGTTGCCCATCATCGCCGGCGAGGTCGGCAGGTTGCCGGCGATAGCGGTAAAGTTGAACGGGGTGACCGCGAGAACAAAGCCCTCGAGCGGCCGCTGCTGGACATAGTTCCAGACATTTTTCGGCGAGTACATCGGCTGCTCGCTGTAGATCTTTTGCATGTAGTAGACATTGAACCGGAGGAAATCAATGAGCTCGCAGGCGGCATCGATTTCTGCCTGGTAGGCGCTCTTGCTGGTCGAAAGCATGCTGGCGGCATTGATCTGGTAGCGATACTTGCCGGAGAGCAATTCAGCAGCCTTGAGAAAGATGGCTGCACGCTCCTCCCAGCGCATGGCACCCCACTCATTCTTGGCCGCCATCGCCGCATCAATCGCCATCCTGACCTCATCCTCACCGGCCATATGGTACTCGGCCAGAACATGCTGATGATTATGCGGCATCACAACCTGACCGGTTTTGCCGGTCCGGACTTCCTTGCCACCAATAATCAGGGGGATCTCGATCTTCTTGCTCGAGAGCTCCTCGATCGCTGCCTTGAGCTTGGCGCGCTCCGGGGTGCCGGGGGCGTAGCTGTAGACCGGCTCATTTTCGGGAACGGGAATGTTGATTACGGCATTGTTCAGCAAGTTCATGACAATCCTCTCTTTTTATCTCGGTTCAAGTTAATTGGCCAGGGTTACAGTCGGGAACCGGGGGAACACGACCGTAAGATCTTGATGGTGCAGAGGCTGTGCCAAGCAATATTCAGGAACTTAATCGATTCATTAAATAGTATTATATTTCAATATCTTATCGTGCATTCCCAACACTTCAACCGCTTAACGAAAAAAAATCTTAGTGATTTCGTTGATAAAAAAACGGGGCTTTATGCATTTTTGCATAAAGCCCCGTTTCCAATCGTTCAAGATTCGCCGTTGACTCTATTTCAAACCATGACGCCTGAGCTTGCGGGCAATGGTCGACTGGTTAACTCCGAGCGCTCCGGCTATTTCCATCTGGTTGCTGAAACGGGCCAGGGCCTGCTCCAGTAGCTGCCGCTCGACATTATCAACGACCTGCTGCAGGGTCATTCCCTCTTGCCATGATAGCCCCTCCCCGGCCACTTGAACGCTATGCCCGGAAATCTGGACCGGTAGATCGGGCCGATCGATTACTTCGGTTTCCGACATCACCACCAGCCGCTCGCAGATATTCATCAACTCACGAACATTGCCGGGATAATGATAATCGGTGAGGGCATCAAGTGCCTCGCGGGTCAGCCGCTTCTGAACATTGATATTCTTGCTGAAATGATCAATATAGTGGCGCAGCAAAGGGACAATACATTCCCGCCGTTCCCTGATCGACGGGACCTGGATCGGAATAACATTGAGGCGATAGTAAAGATCGTGCCGAAAACGCCCCTGCTCGACCATCGCTTCGAGGTCACGGTGGGTTGCGGCAACGATCCGGACATCAACCTTGCGGTTCGCGGTCCCGCCGAGCCGGGTGATCCGGCCATCCTCGAGAAAACGGAGCAGCTTGACCTGCGATGCAAGCGGCAGCTCGGCAATTTCGTCGAGGAAAAGGATCCCCTCATCGGCCATCTCGAAATGGCCCGGCTTCCCCTTGTCGTGGGCCCCGGTAAACGCACCCTTCTCATAGCCGAACAGTTCGGCCTCGATCAGGGACTCCGGGATCGCCCCGCAGTTGATTTTGATCAGCGGCCGTTCGCGCCGATCCGAGTGCTGGTGGATCAGGTCGGCCAGCAGACCCTTCCCGACTCCCGATTCTCCGAGCAAAAGCACCGACGAATCGACATTGCTGACCTTGATCGCCTGCTCCAGGGCTCGCACCATGGCCGGGCTGCGGGCGATGACGCGGCGTGATTGATGTTCGACCAGCTGCCTCTCGAGAATCTGATGGCGATACCCATCCGTCATCGCCTGCTTCTCTTCGATCTGACGCTGCAGACGATCGATCTCGGTGATATCCCGCTCGCTGACGACGACCCGCACGACCTCACCCGCATCATTGAATACCGGGGTGGCTATCGACATCAGTTGCCGCCCATCCTTATCCTGCATCAGGGTCTCCGGTTTACCGCTGCGACTCGCCTCGAGAGCCGCCGACCGGTCGATAAAACCCTGCTCGATAAGCTCCTGCATATTGCGGCCAACGACCTCCTCGGCACTGATCTTGTGAATCTTTTCCGACGCCGGGTTCATGCGGATGACATTCGCCTTGCCGTCACAAACAAACAGCCCGTCTGAAGAAGAGTCGATAATCGCGTCAAGTTCCCGGGTCAGGGTTTTGAGTGAAGGGAGCAGGCGGGCCATGTTTTCCAGTTGCGACCCTTCGACAATCAGGCAGAACACGCCTTCAAGCTGGCCGTTATGCCGCAGCGGGTTGACCTGCACCAGCAGATCGTGACCGTTCAGATGCAAGGGCGCTTCACTGGCCGACAGTTTCATTTCCGCCACCGGTGCAGCCAGCGCCCACAGGGCCGGCAATTTATCCGGCGTCGAGTCGGCCGACTCGAGTTCAAGCCACTCCTTGACCAGGGCATTGGCCAACACCACCTGGCCACCCGGGTCGAGCAGCAACAGCCCGCGGCCGGCCGCATCGAGAACCGCCTGAAGAAAAGCGAGAGTCTCCCGTTCAAGGTTAACACTGACAACCATCCACCAACTCCGATCACACGAAAAGTATTAACTTTTATATTTTATGCATAACTGCATTGATTATGCAACAGGGAATAAAAAGTGGGCCCATCGGCGTTGCCGGTGCGCCCCAAACGCAGGTAATTGCTACATGCAGGATCTTGGCATACAGCTTGTAATAGAGTGTAAAAAAAGACCAAACAGGAGGAAAAGATGGGACCGGACAAGATTCAGGCTCTGGTACAGGAAGATCGGAAACTGCATGTCGGCGACACCGTAGTCGCCCACTGGAACAACAACGGCTACTATTTTCACAGCCGCGGCAAGGTGACCAGGCTGACGACCAGGAAGGTGCAGGTCCGGCTGCTTGAGACCCCGGGCAACGCCGAGAAAACCCGCAAAGGCGAGGTTATCGAACTTCCGCGCATAACCGACTTTGAACGCTGGTCATCGCAAACCTGCGTTCGCCGGCTCGGCAGCCGTTAAAAAAGCCGGGCTTCCGCCCGGCCAGAAATCACTCTTTACGCCCCAACTCCTTTGAGCGCTGGGTTGCCGCGGCAACGGCCTCCATCAAGGTCGAACGCAATCCCCGCTCTTCAAGAACGCGGATGGCATTGATCGTTGTCCCGGCCGGCGAGCAGACCTTGTCGCGCAGCAGCGCCGGGTGTTCGCCGCTTTCGAGCACCATCTTGGCAGACCCGAGCACGGTCTGCACTGCCAGCGCCTGGGCAATATCGCGCCGCAGCCCCTGCTGGACTCCGCCATCGGCGAGCGCTTCTATGACGGTATAGACAAAAGCCGGACCGGAACCGGACAGTCCGGTGACCGCATCCATCTGCGACTCATCGACCTGCTGAACGGTCCCGACCATCTCGAACAGCTTCACCGCCTGCTCGAGGTCGCCCTCGGTTGCGTACTGGCCCGGACAGATCGCAGAGGCAGCTGCGTCGACCAGGGCCGGCGTGTTCGGCATCGCCCGAACAACATGCGGCTCGCCACCCAGCAACCCCTCAAGGGTTTCGGTGCCAACACCGGCAAGAATTGATATCAGCAGCTTGTCCGGAGAAAAAGCCGAGACAATCTCCCCGACAACCTTGTCCACAATCTGTGGCTTGATCGCCAGAACAATCGTCGAGCAATCGCGGACCAGGCTCAGGTTGTCATCTGCGATCAGAATCGGATATTGTTGCTGCACCCATTGGCGACGCGATACGTTCGGCTCCGAAACCATGATCTTGTCGACCGACACTCCACTGGCGATCAACCCCTTGATAAAGGCTTCCGCCATGTTGCCGCCGCCAACGAAACCAATTTTACCGTTGCTTGTCATCACTTCCTCCTGCGGCCAGATTGCCGAGCTTCAGTAAAACCGAAATAGTCGACGCTGTCAAGGCATCAACTCAGGCGCAATATCTTGTTGACAGGCCGGAAGCTTGAGGGTATTTAACTCCCGGTTATACTATGCTAAATACTGAACAAAAAACGGAGAGATGTGATGATATTCAAAACCCCGACCACCCATTTTTTTACCTGCGGCGCCTCTGAGGGCCTGACCCAGCTTAATTCCTTTGACGGTGCCCTTCTCGACGCGAAAATCGGCAACACCAACCTGGTCAAGATGAGCTCGATCGTCCCGCCCAGGAGCAAGCTGGTCGAGCCACATCCCCTGCCGCAGGGGGCGCTGATTCCGGTCGCCTACGCCGCCATCACCACCGACATGCCGGGCGAAGTGATTTCGGCCGGCGTCGCTGCCGCCTTCCCGACCGACGAAAATCACGCCGGACTGATCATGGAGTATTCGTCGCGCGGCCACAAGGAAGATATCGAAGCGATTGTCCGCCGCATGGCCGAAGAAGGGATCAAGATGCGCGGCCTCGAGGTCAAGGAGATCCGCTCGATCGCCGTGCAGCACCGGGTCGAGAAGATCGGTACCGCTTTTGCGGCGGTCGTTTTGTGGGACGAAGAATAGCACTTACTTGTCATCCCCGTGAAAACGGGGATCCATTCTTCGAACTTTCAATGGATTCCCGATCAAGCCGGGAATGACTTTACCAATTCTTGAAGGTTTCCTAGCGTCTTTGCGTCATTGCGTTAAAAGGATTTTGTCATGAATGACTGGTATACCGAAAAACACTCCGCCGGCGTCGGCATCACCCTGAAGGTGGAGAAGACTCTGTTCTCCGGAAAGAGCGAGTTCCAGAAACTCGATATCGTCGAGACCACCGACTACGGCCGGATGATGCTGCTCGACGACCTGGTGATGGTGACCGAGCGCGACGAGTTCGTCTACCACGACATGATCGTCCACCCCGCCCTGTTCGTGCATCCTTCGCCGAAGCAGGTCCTGGTGATCGGCGGCGGCGATGGCGGCACCATCCGCGAGATCATGAAGCATGATTCAGTCGAAGAAGCGGTGCTCTGCGAGATCGACGGCCTGGTCATTGAAAAATCAGTCGAGCTGTTGCCGACCATGGCCTGCGAAATCGACGGAAGCAACCCGCGGGTCAAGCTGCATGTCGACGACGGCATTGCCTACATCCGCGAACATGTCAACTCATTTGACGTCATCCTGGTCGACTCGACCGATCCGATCGGCCCGGCGGTCGGCCTGTTCGAGGAAGATTTCTACCGGACGGTACACGCCGCCCTCAGGGAGGACGGCATCATGGTGGCGCAGAGTGAATCCCCCTTCTACCACGCCGCGATCCAGAAGAACATGTTCGCCAACCTGCGCCAGGTCTTTCCGATTGTCGAGATGTACCAGGCGTTCATCCCGACCTATCCGTCCGGACTCTGGAGCTTCGC
>PKUH01000035.1 GCA_002869615.1 Desulfuromonas sp.
AGAGAAATTCCAATCTGAACAAATTTAACGCAAAGGCGCCAAGACGCAAAGAAAAAGACGTAATTCCACAGCAAAAACCGAACAAAAGAGGGCATACTGTTTTTGGTTTTAACCTAAAAGGCTTTTAGGTCCTTCTTTGAAGCGCAGTTCTCTCCCTCTCTCCGCCTCTCCGTTAAATCTGATTTTACGCCTTTGGCCTTTCTTGGTGTCCTTCGTGTCTTCGTGGCAATATTTGGTTTTGACTAAAGACTTCAGGCCGAAAATTTTATGTCTTTCGCCATAAACTGTCAATGACAGTATAGCGGATAAAAAAAGCCCCGCAGCGGATGGCTGCAGGGCCTAAGTTTGCTTCGGATATTTTATCCGTTGTTCTTCTGAAATTCCTTCATGAAATCTGCCAGCTTTTCGATCCCGGCCATCGGCATGGCGTTATAGATCGAGGCGCGGATACCACCGACGCTGCGATGGCCCTTGAGGGCGTAAAGGCCCTGCTCTCCCGCTTCGGCAAGGAACTTTGCCTCGAGCTCCTCGCTCGGCAGGTTGAAGCTGACGTTCATGGTTCCACGGAATTCCGGCTTGATAACACCGCGGAAATAATCATCGCCGTCGATAAGATCGTACAGCACCTTGGCCTTCTGCTCGTTGACCTTCTCGATGGCAGCGACGCCACACTGCTCCTGCAGCCACTCGAGAACGAGTCCGGTGACGTAGATGGCGAAGGTATTGGCGGTATTGGTCAGCGAGTTGTCCTTGGCGCACTGCTCGTAGTTGAGCAGCACCGGGGTCTGGTCGCTGGCGTGGCCGAGCAGATCTTCCCTGATCACAACAATCGCGGTGCCGGAGGGGCCGAGATTCTTCTGCAAACCGGCATAGACGCAACCGAACTTGCTGTAGTCGAGCTGGCGCGACAGGATCTCCGAGGTCTGATCGGCGATCAGCGGAACATTACCGGTTTCCGGGAATTCATTGTAGCGCGAGCCGTAAATCGTGTTGTTGCTGGTGATGTGCAGGTAGGCCGCATCCTGATCAACCATGTCGGCAGAGATCGTCGGAATATGGTCGTAGTTGCTGTCGGCGCTCGAAGCGATGATCTTGACATCGCAAAAGTTACCAGCGTCCTTGTTGGCGAGTTTGGCAAAGTTGCCGGTTTCGGCATAAAGGCATTTCTTGCTGGCGGAACGGGCCGCCAGGTTCATCGGCAGGGCCGAGAACTGCATCCGGGCGCCACCGTGAACAAACAGGATCTTGTAGTTGTCCGGCAGGTTGGTCAGTTGACGGAATCGTTCCTGGGCCTCAAGCAGAACTTTTTCAAACTGCCTGGCCCGATGGCTGACCTCGATCACCGAAACACCGAGGTTCTCGAAATTGAACCATTCTTCCTGAATCTTCTGCATAACCGGTTCCGGCAACATCGCCGGGCCGGCTCCGAAATTATAGACTTTCGCCATTTATTCTCTCCTTGAAATGTATGCTGTTCGCAATTAAAGCAGCCGCACCTTGATGACCCCGTCGATCGCCTCGAGAGCTTCGATCAGATCCGGCTTCGGTTCGCGTTCGACATCAATAAGGTTGTAGGCAACATCGTCACGACTCCTGTTGATCATGTCGATAACGTTATGATCGCGATCCGATAGTATGTTGAGGACCTGGTTAAGCATCTTCGGCACGTTGCGGTTGGAAAAGGCGATCCGGTAGCCGCCGGCGCGCTCCATTGAAATATTCGGGAAATTGACCGAATTCCTGATATTGCCGTTCTCGAGAAAGTCGATCAGCTGCTCAGCCACCATCACGGCACAATTATCCTCGGCTTCCTCGGTGCTGGCTCCGAGGTGCGGCATCGCGATGATCTTGTCGTTGCCGATCAGTTCACGGACCGGGAAATCGGTGACATAGCGCCGCAACAGACCCTTGTCGAGAGCCTTGAGCAGGGCATCGTTATCGACCAGCTTCTCCCTGGAAAAGTTGAGCAGGACCGAATCTTTCTTGAAACTGTCGACCGATTCGCTATTGATCATGTTGCGCGTTGCCTCGAGCACCGGCAGGTGCAGGGAGACGTAATCGGAGCGCGACAGCAACGAATGCAGGTTCTCCATGCGTTTGACTTCGCGCGGCAGCCGCCAGGCAGCATCGACCGACAGGGCCGGGTCATAACCGACGACCTTCATACCGAGGGTCAGACCGGTTTCGGCAACCTGCGATCCGATCGCGCCAAGGCCAACAACGCCGAGGGTTTTGCCTTTCAGTTCGGAACCGCCGTAAGCCTTCTTGCCGCCTTCGACCACCTTGTGCAGGGCCTCTTCGTCAAGACCCTCGCCTTCTTTCTGCACATAGTTGATGCCGCCAATGATGTCCCGGGCCGACAACAGCATTCCGGTGATGGTCAGCTCCTTGACCGCATTGGCATTGGCGCCTGGGGCATTGAAAACGACGATGCCCCGATCGGTACAGCTTTCAACAGGGATATTGTTGACTCCGGCACCGGCCCGACCGATCGCCTTGACCGAATCGCCGATATCGTCCGACTGCAGCACGTGGCTGCGCAGCATAATGGCATCGGGGTGGCCAAGTTCGCTCGCTACTTCATATTTGTCGCGGGAAAACTTGTCCAATCCCTTGACCGAAATTGCATTGTAGGTCAAAACCCTGTTCATGAAACGCCTCCTGGGAGCGGAATTTAATTATTTAGCGGAAACCGTTAGAGACCAGAAAAACAAGCTCTTTACTTAACATGCCGACCGATGTCATTCAACAGTTTTTCGTGTTAAATCCCGGTTGGCTGACCACGCCGGCCACAGCTTTACTTGACGACCTTCAGGTTCCCTTTGCCACCCCCTGCCGGCGGTGCGGTTTCCGGCGGTTCCGGTGGTTTCTCATCGATATCGAGCTCGAGGCCCGGCAGGGTTCCATCCCGGGCCATTTTTGCAATCGCATCAGCGATGGTCAGGCACTGTTTTGTGCAGACCTTGCGGACCGGGCACATATCGCAATCGGCCTGGCCGCCGGCTGCCCGCAAGGCATGGATCACCAGCTCGACCGATTCGATCTGATTCAATGGGACAAGATACATGGCAAAACCTCTCTAACGCAAAGACGCAAAGAAAAGCGGGGATAACAAAACGAACATCAGATCTTTTTACCGGCAACCCTGGCAAACTCCGCCAGCTTCTTCATCATCGCGGCAAAGTCCTCGGGCCGTAGCGACTGCGGCCCGTCACTGGTCGCCTTCTCCGGATGCGGGTGAACCTCGACAATCAGGCCGTCGCAGCCGGCCGCAACCGCTGCGTAGCACATCGACGGCACCAGGGACGCATGACCGGTGCCATGCGACGGGTCGATAATCACCGGCAGGTGGGTCTGCTCCTTGAGCACCGGCACGGCCGATATATCGAGGGTGTTGCGGGTCGCGGTCTCGAAGGTGCGAATACCCCGTTCACAGAGGATGACCCGCTGGTTTCCTTCGCTGAGAATATACTCGGCGCTCATCAGAAACTCCTGGATGGTCGTCGCCATGCCGCGCTTGAGCAGGATCGGCTTGTCGAGCTGGCCGAGCATTTTCAGCAAGGCAAAATTTTGGGTATTGCGGGCCCCAACCTGCATGATATCAGCATACCTGGCGACCAGCTCAACGTCACGTGGATTCACCACCTCGGTGACAATCGGCAGGCCGGTCTCTTTACGGGCCTGCGCCAAAAGCTTAAGCCCCTCCTCCTCCATTCCCTGGAATGAGTAAGGGCTGGTCCGCGGTTTGAAGGCGCCGCCGCGCAGCACTGTCGCCCCGGCCGCCTTGACCGCTTGCGCCGATTCCATGATCTGTTCCTCGCTCTCGACTGCGCAGGGGCCGGCCATGACAACCAGTTGTTCGCCGCCGACGCTCAACCCGGACTGGATTTCGACAGCACTCGGCTCCGGCCTGACCTCCTTGCTCGCCAGCTTGTAAGGCTTGAGGATCGGTACGACGTTATCAACGCCCGGCATCGACTCAATCGACTGCAACACCGCCTTGCCCCGTTCGTCGCCGATGGCGCCAACGACATTGCGGGTCGAGCCGTAGATAACATGCGGCGTGTACCCGAGTTCGGTAATCCTTTTCTCGACATCAGCCAGTTCATCCTTGCTGGCTCCGGACTGCATGACAATAATCATCTCTTTACTCCCTTGGCGGATCGATTCTGTTCTGTAGTTTTGAGCAATACATCGCAGGCATCTCTTCGCAGTTTACTTTTTCGATCCAAAATGAAAAACCACGGAGAGAACGATGTCTGCCCGTGGTTTGATTGCCTGTAAGTTCTGATCCTTTAATCCAGCAACAGTTCGCCCCGAGCAGACGGCCTAAAGAAAAAGCCGAAGCCAAAAAAGAAAAACCAGAAGCTGGAAAACGAGTGTTGCATAAAAGTACTCTCCACAAGATGAAATGCGACTTTAGCAGAGCCCCCTGGCATTGACAACAATTTTCTTGACAGGCTTTGGCCGTTTCGTTATAAACGGAGCTTCCGACTTGCCCAGGTAGCTCAGTCGGTAGAGCAGAGGACTGAAAATCCTCGTGTCGGCAGTTCGATTCTGTCCCTGGGCACCAGAAGAATCAAGGGGTTACGCTTTACCGCGTAGCCCCTTTTCTTTTCTCCGGGAGAGCCTAGACCCCGAGATAGCGTTCCTGCAGCATCTCGTTATCGGCAATCTCGTCGGTACTTCCCGACCAGACCACCTGGCCTTTTTCCATTATATAGTGCCTGTCGGCGAGCTTCATCAGCGCCTGCAGGTTCTTGTCGATTACCAGGATCGATTGGCCTCGCCTTTTGAGGATGCCGAGACCGTGCCAGATTTCCTTGCGCACCAGCGGTGCCAGTCCCTCGGTCGCTTCGTCGAGAATCAGCAATTTGGGAGTAATCATCAGGGCCCGGACAATGGCCAGCATCTGCTGTTCACCGCCGGACAACTGGTTGCCGAAATGGCTTCGCCGCTCGCCGAGGCGGGGAAAAATATCGAGGACCTCGTCGAGGGTGTAGGGCTCGTTGCGGCCGCCATAGTGGGCGGCGGCGACCATGATGTTTTCATGGACGGTCAGGTTGGGAAAAATCTGCCGGCCCTCGGGGACGAAACCGATCCCCTGCCGTGCCACCTTGTAGCTCGGCAGACGATGAATATCGGTACCGTTGAAAGATATCCGGCCATGCCGCACCGGGGTCAGCCCCATGATCGATTTGACCGATGTGCTCTTGCCCATGCCGTTGCGCCCGAGCAGGGTCACCACTTCGCCGTCCTGCACCTCGAAGCTGACGCCGAACAGTGCCTGGCTGCTGCCATAGAAGGTCTCTATCTGATCAACGATCAGCATGCTTCGTCCCCATCTCCGAGATAGGCCTGACGGACCAGGTCGTTGCCGCGAATTTCTTCAACCGTTCCGGTGGCGATGATCTCGCCGTAGACCAGAACCGTGATCCGATCAGCGAGGGCGAAGATCGCCTCCATATCATGTTCGACCAGGAGGATCGTCATCTCCTCCTTGAGCCGGCGGATCAGCTTGGAGAACTCAACCGTACCGCCCGGGCCCATACCGGCCATTGGCTCGTCTAGCAACAACAGTCTGGGTTTGCAGGCCAGGGCCATACCGACCTCGAGCTGCTTCTTTTCGCCATGCGAAAGATTGCCGGCCAGGCTGTCGGCCCGCTCGCTCAAATCGACCCGTTCAAGGGCCGGTGCCAGCTCCCGGCGCAGCTGCGGCACATCCAGGCTTTTTCGCCAGAAGCGGAAGCTGTGACCGTGCTGGGCCTGGATGGCGAGGAGCAGATTCTCGGTAACGGTCAGGCGCGGAAACACCGAGGTGATCTGGTAGGAGCGTGCCATCCCGAGACGCGACCGGCGATGCGGGGGCAGGCGGGTGATCTCACGCCCGGTGAAGAAGATTCCGCCGCGGTCGGGAGCCAGGTCGCCGGCCAGCAGGTTCAGCAGGGTCGTCTTGCCGGCACCGTTCGGGCCGATCAGGGCGTGGACTTCACCGGCGGCGACAGTTAGATCGAGATCCTGGCAGGCATTGACCGCGCCAAAACTCTTGCTCAACCCCGTGGTGCGCAGAATCGGTTCAGCCATGGCGCTTCTCCCGTCCGGCCAGGATGCCATAAAGACCATGCCGGGCGAACAGCACCACGAGGATCAGCAACGGCCCGAAAAAAACAAGCCAGTGCTCGGTGTACATCGACAGGACCTCCTCAAGCAGAAGAAACGCGGCGGCGCCGAGGACCGGCCCGTAGAGGGTGCCGGCGCCGCCGAGCAGGACCATCACCAGGATAATCCCGGAGCGGGACCAGTGCATCAGGCCGGGGCTGACGTACTCAACCTGGTTGGCGATCAGGGCGCCGGCCAGTCCGGCAGCGGCGCCGGCCAGAACAAAGCTGAGCAGCTTGTATCGATAGGTCGAAAAGCCGATCGACTGCATCCGTTTTTCATTCTCACGACAGCCGCGGATCACCATGCCGAAGCGCGATTGCACCAGGCGGCCGGCCAGATAGAGGAAGGTGAACAAAAGCCCCAGGCAGACATAATAAAATTGCGTATCATCGCCAAGGTCGAGCCCGGGCAGACTGTTGCGGGCAAAGAGGGTGATCCCGTCATCGCCGCCATAGGCTTCAAGTGAGACGAAAAAGTAGTAGAGCATCTGGGCGAAGGCGAGGGTGATCATGATGAAGTGCATGCCGCTGGTGCGCAGGCTTAAACTGCCGATGATCGCGGCAAGCAGAGCCGCAATCAGGATAGCCACCGGCCAGGTAATCAGGGCACTCTCACTTCCCGGTACCAGGAAAGGCCAGGCAATCAAGGGGGTCCCTTCAAAGTCGTGGTAAGCGAGGATGCCGACCGCATACGCCCCGGCCCCGAAAAAAGCGGCATGCCCCAGACTCACCAGGCCGCCGTAACCGAGGATCAGATCAAGGCTGGCTGCCGCCAGGGCGTAAATCAGGATGCGCGAGAAAAGTGAAACAAGATAGGGTTCGCCGGCGATTGATGCGTAGAGCGGGAGCAAGAGCAGCAACAGCGCACCACTACTGATGGCAATGTTTTTTCGATTGAAGTATTCAGGCATAGCCGTTCACTTCCTCTCAGCCTCAGGCATGCCCGGGCAAAAGCCCTCGCGGTCGCCAGACCAGGATAACCGCCATCAGGATGTAGATTGACATCGATGCGACCGAGGCGGCGACACCGTCAGCGTGAGCCGTCGCAAGGAACAACCGGAAGAAAGCCGGCAAAAAGGCACGGCCGAGTGTATCAACCATACCGACCAGGATCGCCCCGAGGAAGGCGCCGCGCACCGAACCGATGCCACCGATAACGATGACGACAAAAGTCAGGATCAGAATACTTTCGCCCATACCGGCCTCGACCGCCAGGATCGGCCCGGCCATCACTCCCGCCAGCCCGGCAAGAAGAGTTCCGAGTCCGAACACCAGGGTGTAAAGCGTCCTGATGTTGATCCCGAGGGCTCCCGCCATCTCGCGGTTACTCGCCCCGGCGCGGATCTGCATACCGATACGGGTCCGGCTGAACATCAGGTAGAGAAAGAGGGCGACCAGCAATCCGACGACAATGACTGCGATGCGGTAGCTCGGGTAGGGGATGCCCGGAATCAGCTCGACCGTCCCCGAAAGCCAGGTCGGCACATCCATGAACAGTGGCTGTCGCCCCCAGATGATCCGGGTCAGCTCGTTGAAAAACATGATCAGACCGAAGGTGGCGAGGACCTGTTCGACATGGTCCTTCTTGTAAAGGCGGCGTAAAACGGTCACTTCGACCAGCATGCCGACCAGCGCCGCCGCCGGCAGGGCGGCGGCAAGGCCAAGCAGAAACGAGCCGCTGCGAGCCGTCACCGTCGCCCCGACATACGCTCCGATCATATAGAACGAGCCGTGCGCGAGGTTGATGACCTGCATGATGCCAAAAACCAGGGTCAATCCGGCCGACATCAAAAACAGCGTCACCCCGAGCTGCAGGCCGTTGAGAATCTGCTCGATAAAAAGAAGCATGGAAACCTGTCAGGAACCTCTTGCCGGAAGCGGATAAAGCCGGGCACGCTCTCCCGTGAAGGAAACCGTGCCCGATAAGTCATCATTTTGACCGCAACAGAGCCTAGTTCATCTTGCAATCTCCGACATAGGTGTTGGCATGGTCGGTAAAAACAGCCTTGAGGGTCTTGTTGGTAAAGCCGCCCTTGCCATCCTCAACAACCTCGCGGATGTAAAGATTCTGGACCGGATGCTGGTTGGCGGCAAAAGCAAACTTGCCGCGCACCGAATCGAAATCGGCCTTACGGACAGCACTGCGCAGCTGCTCGAGTTTCGCCACATCACCGCCGACGCTCTTGAGGGCGCTGCCGATCAGACGGGCTGCTTCGTAACCCTGGCTGGCATAGAGGGTTGGTGTGCGGCCATAAGCTGCGCGAAAGGCTGAGACGAACTGCTTGTTGGCCGGATTGTCGAGATCGTGGGTCCACTGCGAGCCGTTCTTGACGCCGAGCGCGGCGGCGCCGACGGCGCCGAGCAGCCTCTCATCAAAGGAAAAGGCCGGCCCGAAGACCGGAATTGTTTTGTTCAGCCCGGACTGGGAAAACTGCTTGAGAAAGTTAATCCACATGCCGCCGGGGAGGAAGAAAAACACGCCATCCGGTTTGGCGGCTCTGAGGGCAGCGATCTCGGCCGCATAGTCCGACTGCCCGAGCTTGGTGTAGACCTCGCCGGCGATATTGCCGGTATAGTAGCGCTTGAAACCGGCCAGGTGGTCTTTGCCCGCCGGGTAATTGGGTGCCAGCAGGTAGACATTCTTGAAGCCTTCGTCACTGACGTACTTGCCGACCACCTCATCAAGGTTGTCATTCTGGTAGGCGACATTAAAATAGTTCTCGTTGCACCCCTTGCCGGCAAGGGCCGAAGGACCGGCATTCGGGCTGATGTAAAGCACTTCGCTGCGCACAACCTTGGGCACCACGGCCAGGGCGACGTTTGAGAAGATGATCCCGGTCATGATCTTGACGCCATCGCGCTTGATGAAGCGGTTGGCAATCTGCTTCGCTTTGCCCGGGTCACGGCCGTCATCCTCAACCAGGAGCTCGACCGGGATGCCGCCGAGCTTCCCGTCTTCCTGGTCAATCGCCAGCTTGAAGCCATCACGTACTTCTTCGCCGAGATAACCGGCCTTGGTCGAAAGCGTCGTCACCATACCGATCTTGACCGGCCCGGCTGCCAAAGCCGCCGATGGCAGTACCATCGCCAAAACAATAAATAACATGCACAGTTTCTTCATTTTTGCCCCCTGAGGCTTGAGATAAAATTTCCGACCAGTGACAGACAACCCGATAATCTGTTCATATTGCCGATCAACCGTAAGCACAACCGGACGTATCTTCGCACAAATCGTCTTCCTGTTGCAACAGATCACGCAAGCAGAGATCAGGCTCGACTACCCGAAGCGGATCGAAAAATTAATCATTTCCTGAAAAAAGAGGGCCGGCCTGCTGGACAATCCTGCTTGATTGCGTTATCACTCAACTCCGCTTTGCGCTGTCGCGACGACAACCAGAGAGACCGCTGCCAGGAACCGCGAGTATCAATGAAACAGATCTTCAGCCTTATTGCAAAAAAACCGGTGGTCAGCCTTCTGCTCGGGACCATCTGCATCAGCCTCGCCCCGATATTCATCAAGGCCTCGGAGATGCCCCCCGACAGTTCGGCTTTTTACCGGATGCTCTTCGCCGGGGTCTCGATCGGGGTTCTGTTACGATTACGCCGCGCAACATTCTCTTTCAACAAAAAACAGGTGTTCCTTCTGGCCGGCGGCGGACTTTTTCTCGCCCTCGATTTTATGGCCTGGCACCGCAGCATCAACCTGATCGGTCCCGGTTTTGCGACGCTGCTGACCAACCTGCAGGTTTTCTTTACGGCGATCTTCTCTTTTCTGCTGTTCAGACAGCGGGTCTCGAAGCTCTTCATCCTGGCGGTGCCGGTCGCCCTGTTCGGCCTTTTTTTGATTACCGGTGCCGATCTCGATGCCATGACGGGCTATCAGGGAAAAGGGGTTCTGATGGGCCTGTTTTCGGCCCTCTTCTATTCCGGATATATCATCTTTCTCCATCAAACGATGAAAGCTTCGGCTCTCGACGGAATGTCTTCAATGTTCGTCGTTTCCCTTTCGAGTACCACTCTTCTCGCTATCGCCGGGCCGATCAATGGCGCCTCCTTTGTCATTCCCGACCTGCCGACCTTCGGCACGCTTCTCGGTGTCGGCATCCTGAGCACCACAATCGGCTGGACCCTGATCTCTTCATCGATGCGGGCCGTGCCGGTAACCACTGCCGGATTGATTTTGCTGCTGCAGCCGACCCTGGCTTTTGTCTGGGAAGTTCTCCTGTTCGCCAAACCGGTCGAGCTGCTGGAGACGGTCGGGGTTCTGCTGATTCTGGCGGCTATCTACTGCGGTTCCTATTCGAAACAGCAAGCCTGAACTGGCGAAAAACAGCTTATAATAAAAAGCGGTCCTGTTCCGACCATTCAGACTATGGGTAATTTAGGTCCAATAAATGACTATTCCGGTTTGACATCCGGAACCACTGGTCCATAATAAAAAGCAGGAACATCAGTGATTTCAGGTTTTTATTGTCACCTGGAAAAAACATCAAGGATATATTACATGGCCGGTAAAACTTTATACGATAAACTCTGGCAAGAGCATATCGTCCGTTGCGAAAAAGACGGCACCTGCCTCCTCTACATCGACCGTCAGCTCCTGCATGAAGTGACCTCGCCCCAGGCTTTCGAAGGGCTCAGGCTGGCAGACCGCAAACCGTGGCGCCTTGACGCCAACCTCGCGGTTCCGGATCACAATGTGCCGACGGTTGATCGATACCTCGGAATCGCCGACCCGGTTTCCCGCCTGCAGGTCGAAACCCTTGAGGAGAATTGTCGGGAGTTCGGCATCACCCTTTTCAAAATGAACGACATCCGGCAGGGCATCGTTCATGTTATCGGGCCGGAACAGGGCGCGACCCTGCCCGGCATGACGATCGTCTGCGGCGATTCACACACCGCAACCCACGGTGCCTTCGCAACCCTCTCTTTCGGCATCGGCACCTCCGAAGTCGAGCATGTGCTGGCGACCCAGTGCCTGTTGCAGAAAAAGTCGAAGAGCATGCTGATCCGGGTCGACAACAAAACCGGCCCCGGCGTCACCGCCAAGGATATCATCCTGGCGATCATCGGAAAAATCGGCACGGCCGGCGGCACCGGTTATGTCATCGAGTATGCCGGTGAAGCGATCCGGGACCTGTCGATGGAAGGGCGGATGACGATCTGCAACATGTCGATCGAGGCCGGGGCCCGGGCCGGTATGGTTGCCGTAGATGACAAGACGATTGAATTTGTCAGGGGCCGCCCCCTTGCCCCGAGCGGCGAACTCTGGGACCAGGCGGTTGACTACTGGCGGACGCTGCGCTCCGATGATGATGCCGAGTTCGACCAGACCGTCACCCTTGACGCGGCGAAAATCAAGCCGCATGTCAGCTGGGGAACATCGCCGGAGATGGTGGTTCCGGTCGATGGCAGTGTTCCCGATCCGGCCGAGGAGACCGACCCGGTGAAACGCAAGGGGATGGAAGACGCCCTCGTCTACATGGATCTCGAACCGAACACGCGCATGATTGACATCAGACCGGACAAGGTTTTCATCGGCTCCTGCACCAACGGCCGGATCGAGGATTTGCGCGCCGCGGCCGCCATTCTCAAAGGGAAAAAGATTGCCGCCAACATCAAGCTGGCGCTGGTGGTGCCCGGCTCCGGTCTGGTCAAGCAACAGGCGGAAGAGGAAGGGCTCGACCGGATCTTCAAGGCAGCCGGTTTCGAATGGCGCGAGCCGGGCTGCTCGATGTGCCTGGCGATGAATGCCGACCGGCTCGAACCGAAGGAGCGGAGCGCTTCGACCTCGAACCGGAATTTCGAGGGCCGACAGGGGCAGGGCGGACGGACCCACCTGGTCAGCCCGGCGATGGCCGCGGCCGCTGCTGTAACGGGGCATTTTGTTGATGTGAGAGAGATGGATATTAACAATTGAATCACCAAGGCACCAAGAACACCAACAGGTCCAAGGCGTAAAGCATGTTAAACGGAGAGACGGGGAGAGGCGGAGTGAAATTCATAAAGTGCATAAGCTCACCCCTTAAAATCGATGGTTTTGATCTAATCAATAAATCCAGGTTTTGTTTTTCTCTCCCTCTCAGCGGCTCTCCGTTAACATATTTTTGATTACTTGGTTCCTTGGTCTATTGGTGATAAACAGCTTTATGTAAAGAGGATGAATCAATGGAAAAATTTACAACACTGACCGGATTGGTTGCACCGCTCGATCGTTCCAACGTCGATACCGATGCGATCATCCCGAAACAGTTTCTCAAGTCGATCAAGCGGACCGGTTTCGGTCCCAACCTGTTCGACGAATGGCGTTATCTCGACCATGGTGAGCCGGGGGTGGATTGTACTGACCGGCCGATCAACACCGACTTTGTCCTCAACCGGCAGCGCTACCAGGGTGCCCGGATCCTTCTGACGCGCGCCAATTTCGGCTGCGGCTCATCGCGTGAACATGCGCAGTGGGCCCTGCTCGATTACGGCTTCCGGGTGATTATTGCACCGAGTTTTGCCGATATCTTTCAGAACAACTGCTTCAAGAACGGGATCCTGCCGATCACCCTTCCTGCCGAAGAAATCGACAAACTTTTTGTTGAAGTTGAGTCGACCGAGGGCTACACCCTGAACGTCGACCTGGAACATCAGCATATCGAAAAACCGGACGGTAAGCAGCTTCCATTTTCTGTTGACGAATTTAAAAAACACTGCCTGCTCAACGGCCTCGATGATATCGGCCAGAGCCTGCAGCATCGAGACAAGATCACGGCATTTGAAATGTCACGTCGGCAGCAGCGTCCCTGGCTGTTTCAGGACAATCAGGGTCAACAGCCTTAAAGAAAGAGAAAACATGACTGGAAAAGAACTTGTTATCAAGGCTTTGAAGGAACAGAAGGTCCGTTACATTTTCGGATATACCGGCGGCGCCATCATGCCGGTGTTCGATGTCATGGACCAACAGGATGAGATCGTCTTTATCATGTCGCGTCACGAGCAGGGTGCAGGTTTTATGGCCCAGGGTCTCTCCCGGGCCTCCCTGTCGAACCCGGAACCGCAGATCGGCGTCTGCATGTCGACCTCAGGGCCCGGCGCCATGAACCTGGTGACCGCCGTTGCCGATGCCCATATGGATTCGGTGCCGATCATCGCCATCACCGGCCAGGTCGCGACCGGGGTTATCGCCACCGACGCTTTCCAGGAAAGCGATGTTGTCGGGGTGATGATGCCGATCACCAAGCAGACCTACATGCCCCTGCAGACCGAAGAGATCGAGTCAACAATCCATGAAGCCTTCTATGTCGCCAATACCGGCAGACGCGGCCCGGTTGTGATCGATATCCAGAAAGATGTGCAGCAGAACGAAGTCGCGGCCGATTACAGCTTCGATGCGCGCTCATTCCGACCGAATTTGCCCGGCTTTTTTTATCACCCTTCGCCGGAGCGGGAGCCTGTTCATCGGGCGGTGCAGCTGATCAACAGCAGCGATCAGCCGGTTATCTTCTGCGGGCATGGCGTCATTGACAGCCAGGCCGGAGACCTGTTGCAGGAGTTTGCCGAAAAGACCAATATTCCGGTCGCCTTCACCCTGCACGGCCTGTCGGCGATGCCGGTCGACCATCGGTTGAGCCTCGGCATGATGGGGATGCACGGCACGGTCGAGGCCAACCGCGCCATCATGGAGGCCGACCTGATCATCTCCTTCGGCATGCGCTTCGATGACCGGGTGACCGGCAAGCTCGAGGAATACGCGGCCGGCGCCGACGTCATCCACGTCGAGATCGATCCTTCGGAAATCGACAAGAACGTTACGACTTCGATCGCCATCAATGCCGATGTCGGCCGCACCCTGCATGTTTTGTTGAGCGACCCGGAGCTGACCTCACGCCCCCGTCTCAAGTGGTTTTCACAGATCGATGAATTCCGTGAAGAGACCAGGGCCGAAACCGAGGAAGAGATTGCCACGGCGGTCGGCAGCGGCGGCCAGCTGCTGATGAAGTCGATTGTCCATCGCCTCTCCGAACTGACCGGCGGTGCCGACAACATCATCCCGGACGTCGGCCAGCATCAGATGATATCGGCCCGCTTCTACAACTTTCAGAAAAACAACACCTGGTTTACCTCCGGCGGCGCCGGGACCATGGGCTGCTCGCTGCCGATGGCGATCGGGGTCAAGCTGGCGCGGCCGGACGAACGGGTCTGGTCGATCAGCGGCGATGGCGGCTTCCAGATGAACATCCAGGAACTCGGTACCATCATGGAACACAACATCGACGTCAAGATCATGATTCTCAACAACGGCTATCTCGGCATGGTCCGCCAGTGGCAAACCCTCTTCTTCGACGGACGCTATGCCGGAACGCCGATGCTCAGCCCCGACTTCGGGCAGATCGCCGCCGCCTACAACATTCCTTATCTGAAGGTCGATACTCCGGAAAATATCGATTCAGCGATCATGGCCGCCATCGAGCATGATGGTGCCTTTATCCTGGAGTTTATCTGCGACCCGTCCGAGATCGTCCTGCCGATGATCCCTTCCGGCGGCGGTTTTGACAATATGATCATTCGCAAACCGACTGCCGAGCCGAAACCGACAAACAAAGGACAAACCGATGTCGAGTGATATGAAACGGAGAGCCATCCTGATGTTTATGCACGACCGCCCCGGCGTGCTGAACAAGATATCAATGATGATCCGCAAAAAAATGTACAACGTCGACACCCTGACCGTCTGTAGTGCCAAGACCCCTGGCAGTAGCCGCATGACCCTGACCCTGCGCGAGAATGACGACGCCAAGGTGCAGCAGGTGATCCGGCAACTCGAAAAGTTCATCGAGGTGATCTCGGCCAAGGAACTCGACCGGGATTCAAGCTACTGGCGCGAGGTCGCAATCCTGAAGGTTGAAGCCGACGAGGCGACGTTGAAAAAGTTCGCTCCGAAATACAATTTCGAAATCCTCGACCAGCAGAAGGAAAACATCACGATTATCCAGATTGTCGGCGCAATACAACACATCGACGACTTCATGGAGGAGATCGGTCAGGAGCATATTCTCGAAATTGCCCGCACCGGCGTCACCGCCCTGGAGCAGTAACCCAATGAAACGCCGCAGCACCGACATCACCGGCCGCAAAGGGAGCGGTCACTGGGTCCGCCGCAGTGCCGCCCGGGCGATGCTCCGCGCCGTCGGTTTTAATGATACCGATTTTGATAAACCGCTGATCGCTCTCTCCGTCGCCTACACCAACGGCACCCCCTGTAACGATCACCTCCGCGAGCTTGGCGACCGGCTGCAGCAAGAACTCGAGCAGGCCGGCGGCAAGGTTATCCTGTTCGGTACTCCGGTCGTTTCGGACGGTATCGCCATGGGGACCGAGGCGATGAAGTACTCCCTGGTCAGCCGTGAAGTGATCGCCGACAGCATCGAGCTGATGACCGAAGGATACCGCTGTGATGCCGTGATCACTCTCTCCGGCTGCGACAAAACCATACCGGGCTCGCTGATGCCGATCGCCCGCAACAATCTGATCGGCCTGACCCTCTATGGCGGCAGCATCCTTCCGGGTCGTCATGCCGGTCAAGACATCAACATCGTCAGCGCCTTCGAGGCGATCGGTGCGCATGCAGCGGGCCGGATTGACGACGACGAACTGCACGCCATCGAATGCCATGCCTGCCCCGGTGCCGGATCCTGCGCCGGCATGTATACGGCGAACACCATGGCCGCGGCGATCGAGGCGATGGGTATGAGTCTTCCCGGCTCCTCCTCCAACGTTGCGGTCGATAGCGCCAACCGGCTCTCCGAACAGAAGATCGCAGATTGCAGGAAATCGGCGGAGGCATTGATCAATCTTCTCGAAAACGACATTCATGCGGCCGACATCATGACCCGTAAAGCATTTGAAAACGCCCTGACCGTCGTCTGGGCATTGGGCGGGTCGACCAATGCCGTCCTCCATCTGCTTGCCCTGGCCAGCGAAGCTGAAGTCGATCTGACTCTGGCCGATATTGCCGGCATTACCCGCACCGTCCCGCTGCTCGGCAATTTCAAACCGTTCGGCAAGTATGTCATGAATGACCTGCATCCCCTCGGCGGTATTCCGATGGTGATGCGCCTGCTGCTCGAAAACGGCTACCTGCACGGCGACTGCCTGACCGTAACCGGAAAAACCGTAGCGGCCAATCTTGAGCAGGCCGCCCCTTTTCCGGTTGACCAGGATGTCATTTTCCCGCCCGCTGATCCGTATGCACCGGCCAATCAGCACATTCGGATCCTGCACGGAAATCTGGCCAGCGACGGGTGCGTCCTTAAAATGAGCGGCAAAGCGCTTAAAAGCATGTCCGGTCCGGCCCGGGTTTTCGATTGCGAGGAGGACGCGTTATCGACGATTCTCGAGGAACGGATCGAACCGGGAGATGTCGTCGTCATCCGCTATGAAGGACCGTGCGGTGGCCCCGGCATGCGTGAAATGCTGGCTCCGTCGGCCGCCCTGATGGGAGCCGGTCTCGGCGACAGTGTCGCCCTGATCACCGACGGCCGTTTCTCCGGCGGTACGCACGGCATCATGATCGGCCATATTACCCCGGAAGCCCACAGCAGCGGACCGCTGGCCGCGGTCAGGGAAGGTGACCGGATTATCATTGATCTCGAAAAAGATGAATTGAACCTCGACCTCGCACCGACCGAACTGCAAAAACGGCTTGACGATTGGCAACCCGTGGAGAGCCGCTTCACACACGGCGTTCTCGCCAAATATGCACGGCTTGTCTCTCCGGCTTCAACCGGCGCTGTGACCAGCCGGAACAAGAGCTCGTCAACTCGGTAAATCGCTTAAAACAACAGGCTCAATCTTACCGCTGACCGACTGATATCAGTTGCATTCAAGCTGAGCAACTGATATCATGACAAAAAAGGTAATAATTAAACCTGAATCAATGGAGTAAATCATGTTTGAAGGATTTCTCATCGGTTTTACATTCTGGGCCCTCCCCGCTGCACTCGCATGGGGCTGGCGCCTTGTCCGTCATTCACAATAACTAATAATAAAAAAAGAGCCCGCTTTCAAGCGGGCTCTTCCCGTATAAGATCGAGTGTTTCCTAAAATCCCTGATTCAGCGTAAACGAAAGCTTGGAGTATTTGAGGAACGGCTCCCGACGGTGATCCGGCCCTGCACCCAGGCCAGGTTTCATGAATTATTCGATATTGACAGGTAGAGAGATTCGGAATAGCGTCCCGGTCGATCGACTGCTCTCGAACTCGACCTCGCCAGAAAGATAGTTACTGAGCAGCCGCATGCTGTATGTGCCGAGGCCCCGTCCAGTCCCCTTGGTTGAATAGGTTCGGCGGAAGATTTCCGGCCGCACCTCTTCCGGTATCGCACCGGGATTATGTACACTGAACACCAGCGCCTTGCCGTCTGCCTGGCAGTCGAGGATCACCGATTCATCAGGGGGAATCGCCTCGAAAGCATTGACCACCATATTTCCGAGTATCCGTAACAAAATGCTCTGGTCGGTTAGCAGGTACTCGTTCACAGCGGAAGCATTGATCGTCAGATGTCTCCGGGTCGCTGTTTTATGATTTTCATAGAGGCGAACGATACGTTCGAGAAGATCCCGGGATGAACAGAGCTCCTGTTTCAGTTCCAGCCGCTCATGTTCGGCATCGCTCAGCATCCGCTGGGCCTCGACCTCACCGATCACCTGTTCGGCCGCTTCGCGGATCTGGAAATAAATTTTTTCTTTATCTTGGTAGTCCCGGGTTTCGAGCAACTCGGCAAACCCCTTGATACTGCCGACAACATTCATGATGTCATTGAAAAAAATTCTCTCCAGCATCTGCCGGCGATGTTCGGAGCTTTTATCAACAACCGAAAAGATCGTGAATGTTTCCCCGACATAGACAAACGGAGTTGTTGTCACTTCGAGTTCATGCGCCTGAATCATGCTCTCGCGCAATCGCGTCATACGACATTCCTCGGTTGTCCTGGTTTCTGAAACGATTGCAACCAAAGCACCGCATGAACGACAGAGCTCCCCCAGACCACAACCACTTTCAGAATCGTACGCATTGACGCAGTCAAAAACATCGCCGGGGCGCAAACCAAGCAGAGCTTCTTCGCCATCAAATTCAAGCATTTCGATCAACGACTTATTCGCGTAAATAATCTGTCGATCCGAATTCAAAACAGCCAGCAAGGACGGGATCGCATCGAGCATCCGGCGGATAAACTGGTCATTGCGGAAAACCTGGATCTGGTTTGAGAGGATCTCCGGCGGTGCCTTGGCCGCCGATATTTCGATATGTTTTTTTGCGCTTTGATTCATGCCTTATCCGAAAAATCAGCCGATCAGCAATTTAACGGCAAAAACGAGAACCGTCACCGTCACGAACTTCTTCAGCCAGTCATGCCCTTTTTCAACTGCAAGACGCGTTCCGATTATCCCGCCGAGGGAGTTCCCGGCGGCCAGAGCCAGTCCGAGGCTGTAATCAACCTCGCCATGGTAGATAAAAACAGACAGGGCAACCACCGTAAAAGCGAAGATGACAATCACCTTGACGGCATTGATCCGGACCAGGTCGAGACCGTGCAGCAGCAGCCCGGCAATGACAATAAAACCGACCCCGGCCTGAACGAAACCACCATAGACACCGACGCCAAAAAACGTAACCAGCAGCAGGATCAGCCGTCCGCCCGAGATTTTTTCTTCCTCTACTTTCAACTTCTTGACCGGATCGAGTGCCGTAAAAATCATGACTCCGATCATGATCAGAGCGAGTATCTTCTTGAACAGGGCATCATCGATGTTTATGGCAAGAGTGGCACCAAAGTAACTGCCGAGCAGGGCCGGCATGGTACAGATCAGGGCGAGCTTGAGTGGAAAGACGCCCCGCTTGCGAAATCCGTTCATCGCAAAGATGTTCTGGCAGAAGATGGCAATCCGGTTGGTGCCATTTGCGGTCGATGCCGGCAGGCCGACAAAGATCAGAACCGGAAGGGTCAGCAATGAGCCGCCGCCGGCCAGAATATTAAGAATTCCGGCGATCAGTCCGACCCCGGCCAGTAGCGGAATTTGCCAATACAACGGATCCATAATCAATCAGCTCCCAGCAGATCCCGGATAACCTCGCCGGCCATAGTCAATCCGAACATCGGGGGAATGACTGAAGAGCTGCCAAGCGGCGCCCGGCGATCCTGGTAGCTCGCATCTTCTTCGGCATCGCGCCGCCCCTCCGCCAATGGGCGGAAACCCTCGAGCGAGTAGACAACCTTGATGCCATGTTCGATCCCCCGCTTGCGCAACTCTTTTCTGATAATCCGCGCCAGCCGGCATTTCCGGGTCTTCTCCAGATCATCAACCCGGATCCGGGTCGGGTCGATTTTGTTGGCCGCTCCCATCGATGAAATCAACTTCAAATCGCTATTATGACAACTTTCAATCAGGTGCAGCTTGGCCGTCACCTGATCTATACAGTCGAGCACATAATCGTATCCTGGCGCCAGAAGTTCAGAGCTGTTTTCGGCCGAAAAAAGAATCTCGATCGGTTCAATCTGCGCATCCGGGTTGATTGCCCGGCACCGTTCGGCCATGGCCCGGGCCTTCGCTTGTCCGACTGTCGCCGCAACCGCATGAACCTGGCGATTCAGGTTGGTGATATCGACCTGGTCAAAATCGATCAGTGTCAGCCGGCCGAGGCCGCCGCGAACCAGTCCTTCGGCCGCATAGGATCCGACCCCGCCGAGGCCGAAAACCGCAACCGACTTGTTGCGCAATTTTTCAAGGCCGGCCGCTCCGTAGAGCAGGTTCAGCCGGTCAAATCGATCTACTCTCATTTACCGTTCATCCAGTTTGAGGGCCCGCCTGGCATTTCTCGTTGTCATGGCGGCTGCCTGCTCCAGGCTCCACCCCCTGATTTCAGCCAGCCGCTCGAGAACAAGATTAAGCCAGAGCGGCCGGTTCGCGCAACCCCGATGCGGATGCGGCGCCATATCCGGGGCATCGGTTTCAATAACAATGGCATCACCGGGTGCCTTTTGCAAAACCTCAACGACACGCCGCGCTTCAGGATAAGTCAGCGATCCGCCAAAGGAAAGAACAAAACCGAGCGAAATCGCCTTCCTTGCCGTCTCGTAGCTGCCACCGAAGGCATGCATGATTCCGCCGACCCGGTTAATCTTTTCTTCCTGCAGGATCTCGAGTATCCGCCCGGTTCTCCTGCGACAATGGATCAGGACCGGCAAGCCCTCGGCAACGGCAATCTGTAACTGTTCGCGAAACACCCGCTCCTGCACTTCGCGTACAACATCAACATAGCGGTCGAGACCGATTTCACCGACTGCGACTGCTTTTTCGTCGCGCAAAAAATTCTGCAGTTCGTCGCCACAGGATTGATCCCACTCTTCGCCGGCCAGCGGATGCACTCCGTAGGCCGCCAAACCGCCGTCGATTGAGGCAACCATCTTTTTCAACCGTGGCCAGTCACAGCGGTGCACGCCGGGGACAACAAAACGGGCGACCCCGCTTTTCCGGGCGGCAATAAGTTCTTTTTCAAGATCGAGTTCGGCGGAAAAACGGTCGAGATGGATATGCGTATCAATCAACATTTACCGATTGTAGCATAGGTTCTGCAGGCAGGTGAATTCCGGCTTTTATCTTGTTTTGGCCAGATAACTGTGCTACTTCTATCTGGTTGGATTACAATTATTTCATGTTTTATTGAGGGTTTGTCATGGCTCTTCCCGGAATCAGCAACGTCCCCTATATCCGCAAGGTTTTTTTCTTTACCCACGGCGTCGGCATGGTTGCCGGGCTGCTTTTCCCGATAATCACCGCACCGGTACTCGGCGACACTGTTTTCACCCTGCCCTTCTTTCTCGTCTGCCTTCTCATGGGCTATGGCACCGGCGCCTGCATGTACTTTTTTGTCAGAATCACACTCAAGAAACAGTTGCGCCTGCAACTCAACATGCTGCAGCCGCTGACCGGGAAAACGGAAGCCGATGACGAGTCGCTCGAATCGCTGAATGGCCTGCTGGCGAAATCAGTCGAACAGGTAGAGATGCTGGTCCAGACAATTACCGATACGATTGAAGAACTGGCGCCGCACCATTCCGGCATATCCGAGCGGAGCCATTTCCTTTCGGAACAGGCAATGGCCGGCCTGAAAGCAGCCTCTTCCAACCGCGAGATTGCCGTCAGCCTTGAGGAGCAACACAGTCAAATTGCCGAGCAGATGGAGAAGCTTTCCAGCCGCACCCAGGATGAAGCAGCCTTGTCTCGCGAACTCTTCGCTTCGCTGCAGGAGATGGCCTCGGCGATGGAACACTCCAACATGAAGTTTCTCGAAACCACATCCAGTGTCGACCAGATGTCGTCCAGCACGCGTAAGGTCTCGGAGCAGGCAAGTGAATTCTCGCATCTGATTGAAACGACAGTCAACGATCTGCAAACCATCCAGAATGCCCTGAACACTATCCGTGACGGTGCAACGTCCAGCGCCGAGGTTGTCACCCTCGTCACGAAGAACGCTGAGGGCGGTATTGAAATCATGGATGAGTCAATCGAAGAGATGGACCGGATCGATGAGGAGAGCCGAAAAGCAACCGCGGCCATGCAACGGCTTGTGCAGCAGACCGAGGAGGTCACCAAGATTATCGAGGTCATCAAGGATCTTGTTTCGGATACCGAGCTTCTCGCCTTTAACGCTGCCATCATAGCCGCCAAAGCCGGGGCCGAGGGCAAAGGCTTTTCCGTTGTCGCCGGGGAGATCCGTGACCTGGCTGATCGCACAACAACCAGTGCTGAGGATATTCATAATATTATTACCGCTATTGCCAATGACACCGGCGAGGTGACGGAAGCGGTTAATGCAACCGCGGCCCGCATTGCCCGTGGCAAGCAGCTTTCAATGGAGACCGGCGCCGCCCTGCGCAAGATCATGGAGAGTGCACGGCAGTCGACAAACAAGGCACGCGACATAGCCAACCAGACCGAAGAGCAGTCAAGCCGGGCCGAGGCCCTGATTGAAGATTCTTCACAGAGCCTGATGTCGGTCCATGCCATCACCAACGCAATGAATGAACAGATGCTCTCGATTCAGCGGATTCAGGAAGGGACAACCGAGATGAAGTCGGCGGCCGACCAGATCACCCGCGGCATGGAAGAGCAGGTCCGCGCCAACCGCGAATTCGATCATGGCCTGACCGAACGCGAAGATCAGATTGTGTCGATTAACCAGGCGATTAAAATCCAATCGGAAACGGTCCAGAAGATATACGATCTGATCTCCGCCTCGGAAAACCGGCTGAAGAACAACAAGGTGAAATTATCGGAAAACGATTATGACCTTGACGAAATGGAGATCCTTTCCGGCCGGCTCAAGGAACTGGCCGATGTCTTCCGCATGCACAAGGACGATGCGATTGAAAGCAAGGGCGTCTGAACACAAAAAAGGTGCCGATGGCGGCACCTTTTTTTCTATTGCTATTCACTAAAATTCAGGCCTGATAACTCTTCGGCATATCCTGGCCGCTCGGCATCATGTCATCGTGCGGCGGTTCGCCATGTTCGGCGCGATACTTCTTGCGCATGCATTCATCCATTCTTTCACCTTTGCAAAAGGACTTGATAAAGCCGCGGCAGGCCAGATCGAGGGTTCCTTCATACTTTTTAAAAAATCCGCACTTATCGAGAAGCTCGCACTCCATTGTTACCTCCTGGAAATAAACTTTGCTTTTGGGGGTGTATGCTATTTCCGGAGGTTACTCAAAGTCAAGAATTTTAATGTCGGAGTTTTCTGAAAATCCCGATTGCTGACCCGATTTTATTTTTCTTCTAACAGGCGAGCGACCATATCGGCTGTCGCAGCGGTCAATTCCCGGCAGTTTTCGAGATGTTCCTGCCCGAGCCAATCATAGCGAGCGGTCAAGCCCTTGCAGCAGGTGGTTTTGAATCTTTCTTTGAATTCATCAACCACATCCGACGCCCTGTCGCCCCTGCCCTGCAGACTCAGGGACATCGCAGCACCGGCTACCGCGCCACAGAGACATTTGCTGTTATCGATGCCGCCGCCAAAGACATCGGCCATTTCAACCAGCTCTTCGCGGACTCCCGGGCAGGTCGCCTGCAGTACCGCCTGGGCACAATTGTCACCGGCCCGGAAGAGCTTTCCGGCTTTTTCTCCGGCGGTCAAGTCATCATTGTTGGCGATCCGGAACCGTTTTCTTTTCCTGAATATCTGCATATCTCCACTATACATCAGTCGAAATAAAAAAAGAAACCGCCGGTTATGCCGGCGGTTTTTCTCCACTCTGCCTTGTCCTGTTGTCAGGCGTCCCGGACCCCCATTTTTTTGAGGATGGTGATCAGCGGACACCAGTTGGTGAACGCGCTCTGGAACAGGTTGAGCCCGACAAAAGCGGTAAACCAGAGCCAGTTCGGGTTATGGTAATGGGCGAGCGCAAGGCTCAGCATGATAAAAAATCCGGCGACCATTCTCAGGTAACGATTGACAGTCATGATTGGGTTTCTCCTTTGCAGTGCTCCCAGCTCCTTACTGCCAGGTGGCCATAAGCGGGCGCAGGGCAACCGGAAGCAAGTTAATAAACGAATCGGCGTTTGCCATTACGGATCAGGATCAGGCACTCGCCGTTTTTGGCCCTCTCTTCTTAAGCATGTAGTAAAGCACCGGTACCGCCATCCGGCTGACCAGCAACGAGGCGATCTCGCCGAACATCAGTGAGATGGCCAGCCCCTGGAAGATCGGGTCAGCTAGGATGACTGAGGCACCCACGACCACGGCCAGGGCCGTCAGCAACATCGGACGGAAACGAATAGCACCGGCCTCGACCACCGCCTCGTCCAGCGGCAACCCATGACCGATGCGCAATTCAATGAAATCGACCAGTATGATCGAGTTTCGGACCACGATACCGGCACCGGCCATAAAACCGATCATCGAGGTTGCGGTGAAAAAAGCGCCGAGAGCCCAATGCGCCGGCAGAATACCGATCAGCGAAAACGGGATCGCGGCCATCACCACCAGCGGCGTGAAGTAGTCTTTGAACCAGCCGACCATAAACATGTAAATCAGTATCATCACCACCGCAAATGCCAGGCCGAGGTCGCGGAACACCTCGAGAGTGATATGCCATTCACCGTCCCATTTAAGCGCCGGCTCACTGGTGGTGAACGGCTGGTTCATGTTGAAAACCTCGATCTCACCCCCTTCGCCGCCGTAGTCGCCGGCTTTAAGTTTGGCGAGGCTTTCATTCATATCGAAGATCGCGTAGACCGGGCTCTCGACGCTGCCGGCCACGTCACCGGTAACATAGATCACCGGTTTGAGGTTCTTGTGGTAGATCGGCTGATCAACCGGTTCTTCGCGAACGCTTACCAGCTCACGCAGCGGTACCAGCCTGGCTTTCGGATTGCCGGTCGAACGCAGCGAAATATTCAACAGCCCGTCGACCCGCGCCCGCAAGTGCTTCGGCAGCTGCAGCACGACGTTGACTTCCTCTTTGTCGCGTGGCTGATGGAAGAGGTCGATCGGCATCCCCTGGGTTGCCAGCTGCACCGTACGGGTGATCTCCTCTTCGCTGATCCCGTTAAGCGCCGCTTTCTCCTTATCGATTTTCAGCACCAGGCGGGTGCGCTCGGCCTCACGGTACCAGTCGACATCGACGACGCCTTCGGTCGACTTGAAGATCTGGCGCACCTGTTTTGCCAGTTTGACCCGTGAATCGTCATCGGGGCCATAGATCTCTGCGACCAGGGTCTGCAGCACCGGCGGTCCGGGCGGAACCTCGGCCACCGCTACCGCTGCACCGTATTTTTCTGCAATTTTGGCGATCGCCGGGCGCATGCGGACCGCGATGTCGTGGCTTTGTAATTTTCGTTCACCTTTCGCAAGCAGGTTGACCTGGATATCGGCAACGTCGGGACCGCTCCGCATGAAATAGTGCCGCACCAGGCCGTTGAAATTGTAGGGCGATGCGGTGCCGACATAGACCTGGTAATCGACCGTGGTCGGATCCTGTTTGACCACCGCTGCCATCTCACGCACGACCCGCGCAGTCTGCTCCAGGGTCGAGCCCTCGGGCATATTGAGAATCACCTGAAATTCGCTTTTGTTGTCGAACGGCAGCATCTTGACCTTGACCGCACCGAAGTAGACCATCGTAAAGCTGCCGAGCAGCAGCACGATGATCCCGGCGAAGAAAACACTGCGCCAGAGTACGCTGGCCAGGAGCGGGTCCATGATGCGATGGTAGAGTCGTGTAAAGAAGTCGTCTGGGGCATGATCGTGGTCATCGTCGAGCGGGCACTCGGCGGGATCGACGTCGGGTTCCTTGCAATGCTTGAGCAGACGGATCGCCGCCCAGGGCGTTACGGTGAAGGCGATCACCAGCGAAAAAAGCATTGCTGCCGACGAACCGATCGGGATCGGCCGCATATAGGGACCCATCAGTCCGCCGACAAAGGCCATCGGCAGGATCGCCGCGATCACCGCCCAGGTTGCAAGGATGGTCGGGTTGCCGACCTCGGCCACCGCCTCGATCGCGATCTTGGCCACCGACTTGTTGCTCGCGCCGGGCAGGCGCATGTGACGCACGATATTCTCGACCACCACAATGGCGTCGTCGACCAGGATACCGATGGAGAAGATCAGGGCAAAGAGAGTAATGCGGTTTAGCGTGTAGCCGTAGAGATAAAAGACCAACAGGGTCAGCGCCAGGGTCGACGGGATCGCCAGCAGAACCACCAGCGATTCGCGGAAGCCGAGAAAGAACAGGATCAGCAGCGAGACACCGAAGACCGCGATCCCCATATGCAGCAGCAGCTCGTTCGACTTCTCGGCTGCAGTCTCACCGTAGTTGCGCGTCACGCTGACCTCGACATCGGCCGGGATCAGCTTCCCCTTGAGGGTATCGATCTTGGCCTCGACCTCGTGTACCACATCAATGGCGTTGGAACCGGGACGTTTGGCAACCGACAGGGTTACTGCGGCCTCCTCGTCCTGGCCGGGCTGTCCGTAGAGCACGTAATTGTCAGGTTCCTGCGGGCCATCGCTGATCGTGGCGACGTCCTGCAGGTAGACCGGACGGTCGCCGTAGACACCGACGACGATGCGCTTGATTTCCTCGGCCGTGCTGAAGAATTCGCCGGTCTGCAACAGCACCTGATGATTCAACGATTCGAGGTTGCCGGTGTACTGCTGTTGGTTGGCCTGCTGCAGCGCCCGGATCAGTTGCCCCGGGGCAAGGTCGCGCGCGGCGAGCTTCAGCGGATCAAACTCGACCCGTACCTGACGGCGGGTGCCGCCGATCAGCTTCGTCTCGGCGACGTTGTGAATGTTCTTGATCTCGTCATCTACCTGGGCGGCGAGCCGCCGTAGAATGAAATGATCGTAGCCGCCGCCGTGGAAGGTCAGCGCCAGAATCGGCACGTCGTCGATGGTGTGCGGTTTAACCAACGGTTTCGACACCCCGTGCGGGATGCGATCGAAGTTGGTCTGCAGCTTCTGGTTCAGCCGCACGATCGCCGTCTCGAGGTCCTCACCGACGTAGAAACGCACCACCAGCATGCTCTGGCCGCGGCTCGAGGTCGAGTAGATATATTCGACCCCGGGCAGCTCGTAGAGAATTTTTTCGATCGGGACCGAGACGCGCTGCTCGATCTCGGCCGGGGTGGCGCCGGGCATGCTGACCATCACGTCGATCATCGGCACCTTGATCTGCGGCTCCTCCTCGCGCGGCAGCAGGGTGATCGCCAGCAGGCCGAGCAACAACGAGAAGATAATCGCCAGTGCGGTCAGGCGCGAGTTGATGAACATCGCGGCGACGCGTCCGGCAAATCCCGGGTTGTCGATCAAAGGCTCCTTCATTGTAGCGGCTCCGGCGCAACGATCTTCAGCGGCTGGCCGTCATGCAGTTGTGTCGCTGCGTGGATAATCACCTGATCTCCGGCCGTAAGTCCCGAGAGGATCTCGACCTGTTCACCGTGACGGGTGCCGACGCGCACCAGGCGCAGATGGGCGGTGCCATCCTCAACGACAAAAACCTGGTCCATCTGGCCGTTGACGCTGATCGCCTCAGCCGGAACCAGCAGGGTCTTGGCCCTGCGGTCGACCAGGGAAACGCGTGCGAACTGGCCACTGCGCAGCCCGGCACGAGCCGGTAATGTCAGCTTGATCCGGGTCGTGCGCGTTTCAGGATCAACGGTCGGCTCGATTTCGCGGATCCGGGCATCCAGATCGAGCCCCGCGGCGGGGATCGATATCGGCAGGGGATCTTCGAGCTTCAAACCTTGAGCCAGGGCCCCGGGTACCTGGATCTGCACTTCGAGAGCCTTGCTGTTTTCAAGTTGCAGCAGCGGTGCGCCCGGAGTGGCGAGGTCGCCAACCTCTATCAATTTGCGCGTCACCGTGGAGTTAAAGGGGGCGCGTACCCGGGTATATTCGAGCATGGCCCGGACCTCACGCTCGCCAGCCGCGGCAATCTGTACCTGTTCCTCTAATGTATTGACCCTCTCGGCCGTTGAAGCCCCGGCCGGCAGCAGCTTGCTCTCGCGCTCGAGGTTGCGCCGCGCCTGGGCGAGCCGGGTTTCGGCCTGACGCAGCTTGGCCTTGATTTCGTCGGCGCTGATCGCCACCAGGAGGTCACCCTTGTTGACCCTGGAGCCAACTTCCACCGGTAGCCTGGAAACCTGGCCGGCAACACGTGACGAGATCAGCGCGTGCTCGACCGCTTTAACGGTGCCGGCAACCTCGACCTGAAACGGGACATCGACCTGCTCCAGAATTTGCGTCTGTACCTCAACCGTCGGCATCTTGACGGTCTCATTTTTTTCGGCCGAACCGCCACAACCGAGTAAAAGCAATGGAGCGAGCAATAATAGGAATAATTTCATTGGTTTCATCACACTTATTTCTCCAGGGAAACTTGGGAATCGGATTCGCCAAACAGGGGGAGCCCGGCAGCACGGCGCAGATCGGCGATGGCCACTGCGACCGCCGAGGTCGCCAGGGCGTTGCCGACCCGGGCATCGGTCAGCCGTTTTTCACTGTCGATCAGTTCGGACGTCAACAGAACACCGGCATCGAAACGGGCTTTGGTCAGTCTTTCGCTTTCGGCTGCCTGTTCCACCATCTTCTGCGAGACCTTAAGACGTTCCCGTGCCAGGTTCAAGGCCAGTTCAGCCTGACTCAATTCAAGACCGAGCGCCAGTTCCAGCTTCTTCTTTTCGGCACGGACTTCTCCGAGGCGAGCTTCGGCCAGGGCAATATCGGCGGCAGATTGATGACCATCAAACAGTTTGAAGTTCAAATTCACCCCGGCGATCCACGAGTCACCATCACCATCGAGGACAGTCCCCTGATCATAGTTATACCGGGCAAAACCATCAACCGTCGGCAAGCGACTGCCGCGCGCTGCCGCCAATCGCGATTCAGCGGCCTGCAGGGCAGCGGTCAGCTTCTTCATTTCCGGGCGTTGAGCCGAATCGGGTTCGGTTGGCAGAACCGGGCTTTCGCCTTCCTCAATCTCTATCCGCAAACCATCTCCGGGCAGACCCAAAAGGGTCAGGAATACCCTTTTCGCCATTTCAAGATCGTGTTGCGCCTGGACCAGGTTCTCGGTTGCCTGCGATTGCTCCACCTCAAGGTTCAGCAGGTCAGACTTGAGAAGATCCCCGGCTTCGAAGCGGGACCGGGCGACCGCAAGCGAAGAGGAGATCGCCTTCAGGGCCTTTAAGCGGGTCTCTATAACTTTGCGACTGGCTAAAATTCTCTGAACCGATTGGAAGAGCTTGAATTCGAGACGGAGGAGAACAGCTTCGCTCTCTGCGGCCGAGAGATCGATGCCAGCCCGGGCGGCCTCCTTCTGTGCCATATCCCGACCACCGTTGTATAAACGGTACTGCACACCGACTCCCAGGTCCAGGTTGTCGGTGCGGCCTGGATTGTTAAAGTCTATGCCCGGAGAAAACTCTCCCTGGTTGAGAATATTACCGAAGGAATACATCGGGTTGTTGGTCTGGCTGTAACGACCTGTCAGCTCAAGCTGCGGGTAGAAGCCGACCTCTGCCTGCTGCAGCATAGCCTCGGCCTGGAGTATTCGTTGCGTTGCCTGTTGACTGTCCGGGTTGTTCTTTCTGGCAAATTCGATCGCCCGGCGCGCCGTCCAGATATCAGGACCATCCAGACCAGCGGCGAAGCCCGGTGCACTGAGCAATAAGGTCAAAAAAAGAAATAAGAATGGTCTTGCTTTCATTACGCACCCTGTCATTTGCAGTCAATGTATAGGCCGGTGCTCCGGGACAGAATCAGCTGATCCGTAAAACTATCTTCCCGGCACCAGGCCATTATCAGTTAAACAGTTCCATTTTTCTTATTTTCATGAAACAACTACATTCAAAAAACAATATATTCAAATCAATCCACTCAGTCAACCCCCAATCAATACAATTAGTGTCTGCCAATATTTAAACATATACCTGCACCGATTTCTATTCGAACACCTTAAAAAAAGTAAAGAACCAGATCGAAATTTTAAATTGATATAAAACGCAGTTTGTACTAGTATAACAGGCCTGTAAATCGTCGTATTTTCAGTATGTTAGGCCATGCTGAATTAATTTTTGATATCCCCAAACAAAGGAGCTGTCCAATGAAAAGAGTATTCTCCCTGCTGACCGTACTGCTGCTGACGGTCTGTCTGTCGACCGCTGTCGCTGCTGAAAAGAAAAAAGACCCGCTGGCGGCGTGGAAACCGAAGTTCGATCCGAGTGGTGCCAAGTACACCTACATCCTCTCCAACATCTCGCACCCGGTCATCGAAGGGGTCGCCGTCGGCTACCGGATCCGCGATGCGGTCTGGGAAAAATCGAACGGCCAGATTTACGTCGACTACCGGCCGCTGGCCCAGCTCGGCGGTGAAAAGGACGTTATCGCCAAGCTCAAGCTCGGCGCTGTTCACGGCATGCTGAGCTCTTCGGTCGCCGCTCAGAACGTTGCCGACCGTCTCGGCATTGTCAACCTGCCGTATGTTGTCGACACCTTCGACAAGCTCGACAAGTTCCGCAACACGCCGGAGCTCTGGAAGCCGTTCACCGAAAGCGCGCTGGCCAGCGGCATCATGACGGTCGACGTCACCGGCTACGGTCCGTACGGCTGGGCGACCAACACCCCGGTTAGAACCATCGCCGACGCCAAGACCATCAACTTCCGCATCGCCCAGGCACCGCTTAATGCCGACTTCTATAAGGCCTGGGGCCTGAAGTTTACGGTCATGCCGTGGCCCGACGTGCCGCAGGCTCTGCAGACCGGCGTCATCACCGGCCTCGACCACACCGCCATCGTCTGCAACATCACCAAGAAATTCAACATAGCCAAAAACTTCACCGAGCTCGACTACGCCCAGGGCCTTTTCATCCACCTGATGAACAAGCGCTGGTTCGACAAGTTGCCGGCCGACCTGCAGAAGGTCATGATCGACGTTATTGCAGAAGAGAGCGCCAAGACGCGTGAACTGACAAAGAAGCAGCACACCGAGCAGGTCGCCAAGGCGAAAGAAGCGGGCGTCCAGTTCTTCAAGCTCTCGGCTGCCGAGCAGCAAAGTCTGGTTGACATGGCGGCCCCGGTTCTCGAAAAATGGGGCGAGAAGATCGGTGCGGATTACCTGAAAACCGTACAGACGGCTCTTGCCAAGTAATTATATTTCATATATATTTGCACGACGTTAAATCGGCCGGGGAGGCACCAATCCCCGGCTCTTTTTTGGGATGAAGCATGCTGAAAAAGTTCGTTCGTGTCATAGACCGGTCATTTGCTTTCTTTGAAGACTGGACGTTGTTTCTGACCGTCACGCTCGCCCTGGTGACGGCGATGGCCAATGTCATCCTGCGCAAGACGACCAGCACCTTCAGCATCTACTGGTCGGATGAGGTCGTCCGCAAGGCGATTTTCTTTTCGACCTATATCGGCTGCGTCGCCGCTATCCGCAGCCGCTCACTGATCCGCATTGATGCCCTGCCGCAAATATTCCCGATCCTGAAAAAACCGCTGACCCTGATCAGCCATATTGCGGTTCTCATTTTCTCCGGAGCGATGATCTGGCTTGGTGGCATGATGACAACCCAGGCCTATCACGATCAATACCTGAAGACGGTCTCCCTGCAGATCCCGGAATGGATCTTTTATGCCGTACTGCCGCTGATGGGCGTGATGATGTTTATCCGCACCCTGATCGTGATGGTCGAGGACTGGCGCGGCAAATCCCTGACCGAAGCGGACGAGGAGCCCCCGGCCTGATGGATGTCCAGTATCTGCTCATTCTCGCGGTCATGCTCGGCGCCCTGGCGGCCACCGTCCCGGTCTTCATGGCACTCTTCTTTACCGGCACCATCGGCCTGGTCTGGCTGATCGGCATCGACGCCCAGATCGTCATTGAAGTTCTTTACCGCAGCATGGACAAGTTCGCCCTGATCGTCGTCCTCTTTTTCGTTTTGTGCGGCAACATCATGACTACCGGCACGATCGTCCAGAAGCTGATCAAGACCGCCAATGCCCTGGTCGGCTGGCTGCCGGGCGGCCTGGCAATGGCCGGTATCCTCGCCTGCGGATTTTTCGGCGCGATTTCCGGTTCGACCGTTGCCACCGTTGTCGCGATCGGCGGCTTCATGATCCCGGCCCTGATTGAAAACGAGTACGACGAACCGTTCTCGGTCGGCATCATGACAACAGCACCGATCCTCGGGGTCATAATCCCGCCGTCGATTGCGATGATTCTTTACTCGATGATCAGCAACGACCCGCTCGAGGCGCTTTTTCTGACCGGCTTCATTCCCGGGATCATGATCATGGCCGGCATGTCGCTCTATGCCTATATCTACTGCAAGAAGAAAAAGTTCAAGACGGCCGAGCGCCCCACCTTTAGCGAATTGCTTAAGATCATCAGGGAGAGCGGCTGGGCCCTGTTTCTGCCGGTCCTGATTTTCGGCGGCATCTACTCCGGCTTTTTCACCGCCAATGAAGCCGCGGTCGTCGCCTGCTTTTACGCCTTCTTCGTCGAGATTGTCATCCACAGGGACATGCAGATTCGCGATATCAAGAAGGTCGTTGTCTCATCGGCCGTCACCTCGGCGACCCTGCTGGTGATTGTCGCCGGCGCCTCGGTTTTCGGCGAATATCTCACCTTTGAGCAGATCCCGAACAAGATCGCCAGCGCCGTCGTCGACAGCATCCATTCGCCGTGGGTCTTCCTGCTGGCGGTCAATATCCTGCTTCTGGTGGTCGGCATGTTCATGGACATCATCTCGGCGACGCTGATCCTGACGCCGATTTTCCTGCCGCTGCTCTCGAGTTTCGGCATCGACACCATGCACTTCGGCCTGCTGATGACGATCAACCTCGGCATCGGCTACTGCACGCCGCCGCTCGGGGTCTCGCTCTATATCTCCGGCGCCGTCGTCGACCGCAACCTGGTCTACGTTTCAAAAGCGGTCATGCCGTTTCTCATTATTCAAATTGTGATACTCTTGATACTGACCTACTGGCCCGACCTCGTGCTCCTGCTGCCGCGGCTGGTTTACGGTTAATATCTCACTGCACCACCGGGAGGTCTCGCCATGCTTCCGAAAATTCTGATACCGGTTAACGACTCGCAAGCATCGGATCGCACGATCGCGGCGATTATCGCCAACAAGGAGCGCTTTCCGGTGACCCTGACCCTGCTCCATGTTGTTGACGTTGACAAGCTCGCCTACCGGATGATCCCCGATTTCCAGGTCGACATGGTGCAGGAAAAAGCGATGTCGATCGGCGAGATCACCCTCAACAAGATCAAGGAACGGTTCAATACGGCCGGCATCAGTACCATTTCCCGCCTCGAAGCCGGGGCCCCGCGCGAGGTCATTACCCGGATCGCCAATGACGAGGGCTTCGGACTGTTGGTGATCGGCCGTCGTGGCATGGGTGAGATCCGCGATGTTCTGTTCGGTTCGGTTTCGAACCATGTCCTCCACCACGTCACCTGCCCGGTCCTTCTGGTATGAGAATAAAATGACTGACAAAACCTTCATCGAATCCGACAGAGAGCAACTTGCGCAGCGGGAGATCAACCCGCAGGAAGCACAACGGCAACTCGACCTGTTGCGCCGGGGCAAGGCCTTTTTGAGCATAGACCGGCCCTGCACCGTCAACGATGGCATCACCCGATTGACCGAAACGGCGCCGATCGAATTCTGCCGGGCTTTTGCCGAGGACCGACAACGTTTCACCCGCTTCGTGCCTGCTTCGGGCGCCGCCAGCCGGATGTTCCAGGGTCTCTTTCCCGGTGAATTCGATCCGGACAAAGTCGCACAACTGCGGAATAACATCGAACAGTTCCCCTTTTATTCCGATCTTGCCGCACTCACCGGTGACAAACCTGATGCGACCGACGACGAAACCCTGTTCCGCCTGATGCTTTCGGATGACGGCCTCGGCCTTGCCAGCAAACCGAAAGGGCTGCTGCCGCTGCACCGCGGAGAAGATTACAACCGGACCGCTTTTGCCGAACATCTGCACGAAAGCAGTCGCCTCGGTATCACCCGGTTCCATTTCACGGTCAGCCCCGACCATCTCGAACTGTTCGAAAAGGAACTGGAGAAGGTCAAATCAAACCTCGAAGCAGGGGACGACATCGAGGTCAGCTTTTCCCTGCAGTCACCCGGGACCGATACCATAGCCCTCGACCAGAGTACCGACGGACCATTCCGCAATACAGATAACGATCTGCTCTTCCGCCCTGCCGGACATGGCGCGCTTCTGCAGAATCTCGAGAACTGTCGGGGCGACCTGGTGCTGATCCGCAACATCGACAATGTCGTGCCGAAGCGACTGCAGGAGCCCTACCAGTTCTGGACCGAGATTCTCGGCGGCATGCTGCTCAAAACCCAGCAACAGGTTTTCACCTGGTTGAGAAAACTCGAGAGCAATCCCGACAACCAGACCCTGGTACTGGCCGGACAATTTCTGCAAGAGAGATTTGGCCGGTCGGTCGACAGCACCTTGCCACCAGAAGAGCTGAGCGGTCAACTTATCGGCTTGCTCGACCGCCCGATCCGCGTCTGCGGCATGGTCCCGGTCAGCGGTCAACCGGGCGGCGGCCCGTTCTGGGTCAGAGGTGACCACGAACAGCAGACACCGCAGATCGTCGAAGGGGTGCAGATCGATCCGGATGACCTGGAACAACAGAAAATCCTCGGCGAGTCGACCCACTTCAATCCGGTCAACATCGCCTGTTCACTGCGTGACCGCCAGGGCCGCCCGTACAAGCTCGATCAATTCGTCGATCCGCAGGCGGCTATCATTACAGCCAAGAACCACTCCGGCCGCGATCTCCTTGCGCTCGAACGCCCCGGCCTCTGGAATGGTGCCATGGCAGACTGGAACACGCTCTTTGTCGAAATGCCGGAGACGACCTTTAATCCGGTCAAAACGGTTTTCGATCTTCTGCAGTCGACCCACCAGCCGGACCACAAATAGCGCTTGCGTTCTTGCGGCAACCGATATATATTGAAAATTGAATGCAAGAGAGAGGAGTAAACTATGGATATCCTTTTTATCCTCGGAATTGTCGTCGTCTGGTTTATACTCAACAAGTGGGTGCTGCCCCGGATGGGTATTCAGACCTGACTGTCCGGAGCATGCGAACTCCCGGTGCGGGAGTCAGAAAATAAAAGTAAAGAAAAGGCCGGCGAATAATCGCTGGCCTTTGTACTAAACAACTTGACACTAAAAATATGGCCCACTAGATCCACAGAATATCAACTACACCACTCCGAAAAAAACCGTCGTTAAAAATTTCATTTCCCTCTCCATGCTAACGCTGCCATCGTTGACAGACGAATCTTATACTCACATTTATGAAACCTGAGTATATTTAATTGATTTTTATACTCGGTTTTGTTAAAAACGAGTATAAAAGGAATGTTAAAATGAATGAAATCCCCCTGACAACCCAGACCCTCTACGCTGAGCTACTGGAACAGTTAACTATCTTCGAGGCGAATCGGTCAATCGGACACCTGCGAGGTGGCTTTACTACCAAAAAATCGGGCGATAACCTCTACTATTACTTCCAGTACTCCGAGCCGGGCGGCGAACGTAAGCAGGTTTATATCGGCAAGAAAAGTCCGGCCATACTCAAGCTGGTTGAACTGCATAAACAGAATCAGGAGCACGCGACTGCCGACCGCAAAGAGATTGAGCGACTCTGTGCGCAGATCAGGGCTGGTGGCGCCGTGGTGACAACTTCGGGCCAGGCCAGAGTGTTGCGGGCGCTTGCCGATGCCGGAGTTTTCAGAATGGGAGGCGTTCTGGTCGGCACGAATGCCTTTGCGGCAATGGGTAATATGCTCGGCTATCGCTGGGAAAAAGCAGGCATCCAGACAGCTGATGTCGATATCGTCCCGGAACGCAATCTTGATATCGCCCTGCCCACACAAGCGAAAATCAACATCAAGGACACCCTCGACAAACTTAAACTCGGATTTTTCCCGGTGCCAACAATGGATCGAGAAAGTGAATCGACCTCGTACAAAGTCCGCAAAAAGGAACTGCGCGTCGACGTTTTGACGCCGGCAAAAAAAACCGAAGAGAATTACAGGCCGGTCAAGGTCCCCGGCTTTGAAACTTCTGCACAGGCGCTACCGTACCTTGATTTTTTGATCGAGCAATCACATCCGGCGGCAATCATCAACGGCGGCGGAATCCTGGTCAACATTCCCGATCCGGCCCGCTATGCCCTGCACAAGTTGATCGTCTCCCGGGAACGGCCGATCACCGAGCAGGGCAAGAAAAAGAAAGATTTGCGGCAAGCATCCTTGTTGATAGAGATTTTATATGAAGAAAGGCCGGGCGATCTGCAGCTGGCCTGGGAAGCTCTGCAGAAGCGGGGAGCGTCGTGGAAGAGAAAAGCAAGAACCGGTTATGACGATCTGCTCAAGTTCCATCCCGAAACCCCGGATGTCCTTGGTC
>PKUH01000036.1 GCA_002869615.1 Desulfuromonas sp.
GACCCGGTTTTGCCTGACCGGTGAACCGGACCAGGTCGGCGGTCTGGCCGCGGCGCTGACCGAAGCAGGCGGTCGCGTCGAAGAGGTTGTCCTGACCGTCAAGTCGCCCCGGATGGACGCCATAAAGGCCGCATCGGTCCGGGTCGGTGATCTTGAGGATGCCGAAAACGCGGCCGCCGGCTACGACATGATCATCGGCAACTTTCACTGTGAAGCGTTGGCCCATCGCCGGCACAAGGGACTGATGCTGCGCGGCTACCCGAACTGGGAGGAAGTGGGCCATCAGTTGAAGAACGATGTGCTCTATGAGGGCGGCTGCTACCTGTTGTTCGAAGCGGCGAATATTGCGGCTAAACACAGAGAAGCTGTTGGCCACGAAGACACGAAGGCACCAAGAAAGACAAATGCCTTTTAACGGAGAGACGCTGAGAAGGAGAGAAAAGATCTTGCTGGTTCCTTTGTGACTTAGTGCCTTCGTGGCAAAAGGTTTTTACATACAAAAAGATTAAACGACATAAAGTCAAACAGACAAAAAAAGAACAAATTCTTATAGATATTTCAACGGAGAGTCAAAGAGACGCAGAGTAAAGGCAAAAGAGGTAAAGTCAGTTTATCCTGGACCCTGACTTCCTCTCCCTCTCTCCACCTCTCCGTTAAGAAACGATTCTGACCTTCTTCGTGTCTTGGTGCCTTCGTGGCAAAAGGTTTTTCCAGTATGAACGATTACACCGACATAATCCGAAAATGGGCAACCGACGACCGTCACAGCGGCCTGCTCGACAAGCCGGACGGGGTCGGTGAAGTCGGCCTCGAGGCGGGTGAAGCCGGGCGCAAACTGGCGGTCCGTTTTACCCTGCAGCGCCAGGGCGAGCGGATCGATAAAATCCGCTATCAGGTGTTTGGCTGCGGCTTCACCATCGCCGCCTGCGCGGCGGCAGCCGATCTCGCCGAGGGAGAGGCCTTTGCCGCAGCCAGGACGATTGATGCCGGCGCCATTAACCGCACTCTCGAAGGGCTGCCGGCGGAACGGGATTACTGTGCCGAGATCGCGATCCGCGCCCTGCGGGCCGCCCTCGACAGCGCCGACCGGAACGGTGCGACCGTTCAGTCGGAGCACCGGCAGGAAGAGCACGGTCCGCACATCAGCGAGAACGATGAGGTTTTTCGCCTGCTGATGACAAGTGAGAATCGCAACGCCATGCCGGAAGAAGATCGCCGGATGTTCGCTGGGGTTATCGCCCTTGGAGCGGCCGAGCCACTCTTCCTGATCCATGCCCTCGGTCTCGAAAAGAGAGAACTGGTCAAGCTCCTGTCAGTCTACTTCCCGCTGGTCAACGTCGACAACCTGCTCTTGCTGTCGTCCCACGCCACCCAACTGGCACCGGAAGTTAATTCCGATGTCCGGTCTATCATCCGCTCACATCTCCCAACCGAGGCTGAAGGCGTAACATTACAAACCTCCGCCTGGCTTGCCGACATCCTCGCCGCCCGCGCCGCCCATCCGGGCCATCTCTGGGTCGCCATGGGTTTTTTCGAACGACCGGAACTGACCGCCGCCATCCGGCGGCATCTGCCAACCCTGGCCGAGGCAAACAGTCAGAACATGCGCTGGAAACGTTACCTCTTCAAGCAGGCATGCGATCTGAACGGCGGTGTGATGTGCAAGTCCCCCAGCTGCGGCGATTGCAGTGATTATGACCTCTGTTTTGCTCCGGAATAAAAAGCGGGACCAGTTTCAAATCTGCTCCGGAATCGATCAACAGATTCTCCCCAACTTTAAAGCATAAACATCTTCCACCGGATAACCTTGACTTCCTGCCTGTTGATCAATTTTTGATTACGGAAAAGCATTGAGCAATGCACCAAAATAAAAAATGTACTTGCCAGGGCTTTAAAATACTGAAAATACAGGTAAACTTCGGATATGGAGCAACTGTCCACCCGCCAACTGTTCTTCACTTTTCTCAAGCTCGGCCTGACCTCGTTCGGCGGTCCGGTCGCTCATCTCGGCTATTTCCGCGATGAATTCGTCACCCGCCGCAAGCTGATGACGGATGACGCCTACGCCGACCTCGTCGCCCTCTGCCAGTTTCTGCCCGGACCGGCGAGCAGCCAGGTCGGGATCGGCATCGGTCTTTCCCAGCGCGGCCTCAGGGGCGGTCTGGCCGCCTGGTGCGGCTTCACCCTGCCGTCGGCGCTGCTGTTAATCCTTTTTGCTTATGGGGTCATGGCACTCGATCAATCGATTGTCCGAACCGGCTGGCTGCATGGTCTCAAGGTGGCGGCCGTCGCCGTCGTCGCCCAGGCAATCATCGGCATGGCGAAAACGCTCTGCCCGGATTCGCCTCGCCGCCTGGTGGCGGTAGGGGCCGCTGTTCTCAGCCTCATCATCAGCGGTGTTGGCGGCCAGATGACCGCGATTCTTGCCGGGGCCTTGATCGGACTTTTTTTCCTGCCCGTTGTGCAGACTGATGAACTATCTGAGCAACATTCCGGATCCGGTAAAAAAGGAGCCCTCGTCAGTCTGCTTATTTTCTTCCTGCTTCTGCTGACCGTGCCGTTTTTCGCGGCGGCTCAGCTGCCGGCTCTCGCCGTTTTTGACAGCTTCTACCGGACCGGAGCGCTGGTTTTCGGCGGCGGGCATGTGGTCCTGCCGCTGCTGCAGGCCGAGCTGGTGGACCCCGGATGGGTGAGCAAGGACCTGTTCATGGCGGGTTATGGTGCCGCCCAGGCGGTGCCGGGACCGCTCTTCACCTTTTCCGCGTATCTCGGCACCGTGATGAAAAATACACCAAACGGCTGGTTCGGCGGCCTGCTCGGCCTCGGCGCGATCTTCCTCCCCTCGTTTCTGCTAATGAGTGGAATCCTCCCCTTCTGGGAAAACCTGCGGCGCAACCGGAAACTGAGGAAAGGACTGGTCGGTGTCAACGCGGCCGTTGTCGGCTTGTTGATTGCCGCGTTTTACGACCCGGTCTGGAAAAGCGGGATCTTGTCAATCGGCGATTTCATTATGGCTGCGATCGCATTGGGGCTGTTGCTGAAATGGAAAATGCCCGGCTGGCTGGTCGTCGTCATCTGCGGCATCGGCGGTGCAATACTCTGAGGCTGAGCATCGCTCTTATTTTGACCTTGGGCTTTATTCCATGACAGAAACAACCAGGCATCTCTGCCGCCGGCACAAAGTTTGATCTGCTTGATTAACCCCATGCCCGAATGCTTTTTAAAGCTCCGGTGCCGGGAATCAATTCAACTGAAAATTAATCGGCAACCTGACTTTTGTTCGTGCGTAATCGCCACTGAACGGAGTATTCGCATTGACAGCTTTCAAAGCGGCGCGATCAAGAACCTTGTACCCTGAACTTTCATCGACCTTCAGTTCCTCAACCGACCCGTCCGCGCAAAGGATAAAGCTGAGCACCAGCTTGCCCTGCCACCCCTGCCTCCGGGCAATGATCGGGTAGACCAACTTCCTCAAAACCACTCCGCGAAGGTGTTTGACGGTCTGTGCGTAGACAGCTGCCTGATCGACCCTATTGTCTTGTCGGGGTTCAGGCGCAGCGACCGGCTGTGAAACAGCCGGCGGGATCGGCGGTCCAGTTAATTCGTCAGACTGCGGAGCCTTGATTTCCTCCGGCGCGGCCGCCTCGATTTTTGCGACCGGCGGTTGCGGTTTACTCACAGCTGGAACCGGTTGCGGCTCCACGATATCAGAGGGTACCATTTCTTCAGGTTGCACCGGCGCAACAGGTTGAGCAGTCGGAACAGGTTCGGGCATAACCAGTTGAAAATCGAGGGATAACCGCAATGGTGGTTCAGGCGGACGCTCGGTCAGCAGAAACAGTCCGCATAAGAAAAGGGAGTGCAGGATCAGGCTGCTCAACCAGGGGATTGCCGGACGCATCAGAGAGCCCTGGTTTGCAGTGTCAACTTGCGGAAACCGAAGCTCTGGACCTTGTCCATCACCGAAACAAATTTTTGCAGCGGCAGTCCGGCATCGGCCCGGATCAGCACCGGTGTCTGCTTCGGATAAGCTGCCAGCTGCTGATCCAGGTTTGAAAAATCAAGTGCAACCTGGTTCAGGGTGAGCTCCCCTTCAACCGAAAGTTCCAATACAATTCCTTCACTGACCATCTGTGGCGTTGCCGACGCTTTCGGCAACTGGATATCCATAGCACCGGTCACAATAAAGGTTGAGGTGATAAGAACGATGGTCAGCAGCACCAACATGATATCGATAAAAGGAATGACATTAATGCTCTCAAACCCCTTGTCGTCCATACCGCCCCTCCCAGCTCAGAAGCTGTTCTTTTGCCCGACGCAGTAACAGGTTATACGCCGTGATCGCCGGAATCGCGACAACCAGGCCGGCGGCCGTTGCCTTGAGCGCAAGCGCCAGACCGGTCATGATGCTGTGGGTATCGACAATTCCGGTTTCTCCCATGCGATAGAAGGTCATCATAATGCCGAGAACCGTTCCGAGCAGACCGATATAGGGGGCATTACTGCCGATGGTCGCGATCAGATGCAGCCTCCGGGTCAGGGCGATTTCGACCTCCTCACGGTTCATCTCCCCCTCCGGTGTAAAAGAACGGTAAAACAGGTAACGTTCGATCGCAACCGCCACGGCAATGAAGCTCATCACACCCAGCAGTCCGATCACCCCGTAATCAATGGTCGTTTGCAGCCAGTCCATGCGTCTCTCCTTTTTTGTCTCGGCGGAGTGATTTGTACAAGGTCAAACCAGCAATTATACCGGGGACGGTGAAGCAACTGAGACAGCCGGAGCAACTCCCTGCACATCCCCGGCTGATCAACATCGAACCGAGGGCCCCGCCGCCGCCAATCAATGAATAGCCAAAATTACGATACCGGTTCATGTCGCACCTCCCTCGGCCAACTCCGATTTTTGGCAAGCACTCCGCCCGTAGCTGATTGCCCGGTCATGACAAACTTCCTGGCACTTGCCGCAGGGGAGGCAGGAGAGCTGATCAATCCGGTATCCCTCTTTTTCCTGACGAATCGCCGAAGTCGGACAGACCGGCACGCAATTGCCGCAATCGGTACAGCGGTGCTGATCAACCCGGACCCGCTTACCGAACCGACCCGAGATCCGATTCATCAAGCCGTCAATTGCACCGATCGGACACAGATAGTTACAGTAGGCGCGTCCGCCGCGGGCAAAAATTCCGAGCAACAGGATCAGGCCCAGGTTGACCATTCCCGCCGACCGTAAAAAATAGGCAATGTCGGCCGGCGAACCGAAACCGGCGCTGACCACCCGGGGAACAGCGGCAAAGTTACAATAATTACAGGCGAGGCTGCCGAGGCCAAGAGCCGGCGCCAGAAGGTAGATAGCAAAATAGCTGTACCGGATCGGGACCGCCGGAATGGCATTATAAGAAAGCTGCGGTCCGCGCGAGAAGAGCCGACTCCCGAACTCCAGGGCACCGCCAACCGGGCAGAGGTGACTGCACCAGAGCCGGCCGAAGAAAAATGTCACCACCAGGACTGTCAGAACCAGCAGTACCCCGGCCCAGCTCCGGAGCCAGCCAAAAAAGAAGGCACCGAGACTCGTTCCGTCGCGCCAGAGGAAGAACATGCGCGGGCACCAGGTGCCACAAAACGATTCGTCGGGACCGGTCAACTGGAACAACAGAACCAGTGGCGGCATGAAAAGTGCCAGACCGAGCAATAAATAAAGCGTGCGCCGGGGAAACAGCTTACGCCGGGACGGGTCAGTGCCGGGTGCCATGCGAACCTCCTTCGGAGTGCAAGTCTGCAAAAACAACCGGGATGCCGAGCAGTTTATTCCCGGAATCGTCAGCATAAAAATTCAGGCTCAACGGGCGCTCGCCATGCGGGCCCTCGCCGCTCGACTTTTTGCCAGGTTTGCCAGTAACCTCGTCACGGAGCAGGGAATCTTCGGTCTGCGGTTGCATCACGACCCAGAGGGCCAGCCGGTCCCGCCCCCGGACATCATTTAAAATTTCTCCGTTGAAACCGGGCTGCCGATGGATATCGAGCTTTACGATCGGCTCTGAATTGTAGATGCTGTACCGCATCGCCGGTTGCCCCTCCAGGGCGACACGAACATCGCCCTGCACCGGCGGCAATACGATGCCGGTCATGATCAGGGTGTAGTCATCCCGACCTGATTTAAGCATGAACGGATGCCGCACCTTGCCCCCCTTCATGTTGAGCATACCGATGGCGTGAGCTGAGTCACCAAAACGGTAGGATGCGGCAAACAGCGAAATACCGGCGGTCAGAATGCAGATCAGCGCGATCTTTAACCTGTGCATGAATGAACTCCTAGAAAAGGTAGCTGGCCTTGGCAAAAAAGGAACGCGGCGCGCCGGGTCGAAACACCAGGTCCCCGGCACTCTTTTTAACCTCCATGGCATATTTCTCATCGAACAGATTGCTGATATCGAGCACCAGGTCCCAGTTGCCGTATTCCCATCCCAGCATAAACTTGGAAATAAAATCGAAGCCCTTGTATTTTTCCGAATTGGCATTGTCAACCCAGTATTCGCCCCAAGTGGCGGTATCGAAGCGGGCCTTGAACCCGCTGTCGTGCCGGTAGGCGACAAACATGTCATATTGATGCCGCGGGATATACGGCAGACGATTGCCGCTACGGTCGAACAAAGTGACCACCGCTCCTGTACGCACCGGCTCGTCGAAAGTATCAAATGTAAAGTCGCTGCAGGTATAGGTGCCACCGGCGTTCAACCCGAGTGGCAGCATGACTTCGGCGGCTAGCTCGACCCCGAGTTTTTCGGTTTCTCCGGCGTTGCTGTAACTGGTCTGGTTTCCGGGAAGCACTGTCTGCACGATTTCATCCTTCACCTGTTGATAGAACAGAGTCAGGTCGAGACGATGCCCCTGTTGATGTCGTCCCTTGAAACCGACCTCGTAATTGGTGGTTACGGCGGGATCGAGCTGGTCATTCTCATTCAGTTCCGACGCCTGGGGGGTCTGGAATCCGGTGGAGATATTTCCAAACAGGCTCATCTGGTCGCTCAATGCCCAGGCCGCCCCGACCCTCGGACTGACATGGTCGTAGGTTTTATCGGTGGCGATGATTAACGGCGAGACGAAGATGTCATAACGGCTGAAGCCCCAGTTATATTCCTGGAAAACAGTTGAATTCAGATCGAAGCTGACGTGATCGTAGCGAACCCCCAAATCAACCGTCCAGTTTTTTGTCGGTCTGACTGATTCCTGAAAATAAACTCCGACTTTGCTGACCTCCTCATCGCTCGTCTCGGCCAGCGTGCCAATTGCGTCAGAGAGGGTGAAGTTGATCTGATCGTAAGCTGTGAACGGTGGAAACGGTTCGGTCGTCGGCGTGATATCGAGATCGCGGTAGGTGTATTTTTTGCCGTTGCCGTCATCCAGTTGCCCGGAGAGGCCTGCGGTCATCTCGGCGGCATTGTCGAAGAATTGATGCTGGTGACTGACCTGCAGGTCTGCCCCGAAAATATCGGCACCGCCGTCGTTGATTGCTCCCGGAACGGGATGGAAATGCTCCCAGCTTTGCACATACACAAGTGGTTTAAAATCCCAGTCGCCGACCTCCTTCTCCCAACGCAGATTGCCAGAAGCAATTTCACTGTAGCGACCACTGTGGCGGAAAACTTCGCTGGTCAGCTGGGACGGATCTTCGTTGAATTCGGTTTCCGTCAGGCCACCGGGCAGCTGCAGGTCGGCATCGGTGTAGCTGAACATTGCTGTCAGAGTACTCCCGTCGTCAAGGATATGCCCGACTTTCAGGCTCCCCTGCGTCGTCTTGAACTCGTTCCAGGCACGCCACCCGTCACTCGCTTTATGCGAGGCACTGAATGAAGCGAAGGTGTCTCCGCTCCCGGTGCCGTACAAAAGACTGTACTGTCGGGTGTTGTCACTGCCGAAACCGACCGAAGCCGCTTTATGTTCTTCGAAAGGATCGCGGGTAATAAAATTGACCACTCCGCCGGCAGCATTGGCCCCATAAAGGGTTGAGTTCGGGCCGCGGACTACATCGACCTGCTTGATCAGACTGGTATCGACGAAATCGAGCCGACTCATGCCGTCCGGATCGGTGATCGGCACGCCATCAAGCAGTATCATGATCTCACGAACGCCGTAGCGGGCCTTGAGACCGGCGCCACGAATAATCAAACGGGTATCGTACCCGCCGTTCTTGGATTCCGACTGAACACCAGCCAATCCGTTCAGCGCTTCTTTAACACCCATCAGCGGCAAATCAGCCAGCCGTTCCTCGCTGACCACACTAACTGCGGCCGGAACTTCGAGAATCTGGCGATCAGACCGGGTCGCGGTCACAACGATTTCATCAAATTCAGCAACGGTAGCCTCTTGTGCCGACACCCGGTTTCCGAAGAGGAAAAGAAACAGAACGATGCACAAGGTCCAGGGGCGGCATAAAGACACAAAATCCTCCATAAAATGTTATTATAGTATCAATTAACTGGTTAAAGTGTTACCATCAGGATACATAAATAACATCAACAGCAGAATCTTCCAAGAAATCCGCACAGACCTGTGGAGATTCATGATACTTTAATAACAGGAGACACTATGAAAGGGACCGATCGGCGCAAGGAACTGCTGCAATGGCTTGACGAGGAGAAAAGTCTTTCTTTGGCGCAGATTATCGAACGCTTCGCGATTTCCAAAATGACCGCGCATCGGGACCTCGAATCACTCGAAAACCGCAACGCTCTCAAACGGATTCACGGCGGAGCTGTTTCACTGAACAAGCCGGTCGCGGCACCGAGCCCGACCCAGAACCAGGCAACGGCACAGAGCAGCTGCACCATCTGTTACCGGCCGACAAACCAACATCTGCTCTATATTCTCACTTTAAAAAACGTGGAACAGAAGACCACCTGCTGTCCGCATTGCGGTGTCTCTGCGCACATGATACACGGCGACCAGGTGGCAATGGCCCTGGCGGCAGACTACCTGACCGGACGCCCGCACCCTGCCCAGGCAACCACTTTTCTTCTCGGAAGTGTTTCGCTCCCGTGCTGTACGCCTTCAATGCTGACCTTCGAAGACGCCGAAATGGCGAAACGGTTTCAGCTCGGGTTCGGCGGAACCCTGGGCAACCTGGAAAGTGCAATCATCTATCTCGAAGAGGAGATGAGCCTGCACAGCGACGAGGAAGGTTGTCCCCACTGCGCCGCGGCGGCGCGTAAAGAAAAAGTCTGAACGAAAATTGAATACCTGGTTGCCAAATCGTCTCGATTCGCGCCCGAAGATCCCAAGCGGTGACGCACAGTGCGGCGGCGACACAAACGGCGCCCCGCACAACTCAGCTTTTCTTGATAAACCGCTGATCCGACCTGGCAACCTTGACCGCGTCTCCACTCCGTTCAAGCCAACCGGAACGGATCGGCTCAGGCTGGTGAACAAAAACCGGCGCGTACGGCTTGATGTCGAGCAGCGGCGTCCCGTCAAGGATATCGACATTTTCGACATTCAGTACCGCCCCTTGCAGGCTGTTCAATTTAAGAATTGATAATCCGATCGGGTTCGGCCGGGACGGGGCGCGGGTGGCGAAAACACCACGTGGCTTGTTATCGAGAAAGGGGATAACGGTCAGGGCCGGCTTGCCGGCCCGGTGAAAATGGTAGAGGACAATGATGTGGGAAAAACCAGCAAGATCGCACAGCCCGTCAGCCAGGTCGGGATCGAGTTCGATCCGTCCAGGCACACCGGTCGCTCCGATCGGTTGAATCGGCATCTGCTCGAGGGTTTTATGCGGCGTCCGGATGACGCCGATCGGCTGCAATTCCACCCTGCAAAACCTCAGATGAGAAACATTTTGCCGCCCGCCATAACCAGCATCCCGGCCATCGCCTGCAGAATAATTTTGACCGGCAGATGCCGGCTGCCGCAGAGCGCGCCGATCGAGCCGCCGAGCAGAGCCACTCCGGCGAGCAACGGTGCATAATCGGGGACATGCTGCAGTGAGCTCAAGTGCCCGAGCAGTCCGGAGATCGAGTTGACCAGGATGAACAGGGCAGCGATGCCGGAGACCTCGCGGACCCGGGCCCAGCCGAGCAGGATCATCAATGGGCTGAGGAAAATACCACCGCCGACTCCGATCAACCCTGAGGCGAAACCGAGAACGGCACCGACCAGCATGGCAAGCGGCAGCGCCGGAGCACTCGGTTCAAAGTCCTGCCGATCCTTCCGGACAAACAGCCGCCAGGCGGCATAGAACAATACCAGCCCGAGCAGCGGCCGATAATACTCCGGCGGCAGATGAAAGGTGCCGCCGATAAAGCTGGCCGGAATCGAGGTTACAACGAACGGCCAGAATACCTTCCAGGAAAACTGTTTTGCCGACAGATAGAGATAAGAGCCGACCCCGGCGACGACAATATTGAGCATCAGCGCTGTCGGTTTGAGTGATTCCGGTGCCAGGCTGAACAGTGCCATGACCGCCAGGTAGCCGGATGCTCCACCATGGCCGACGCTCGCATACATCATGGCAACGACAAATATCGAAACGGCGAGAAATGGAATCAGTTCGGGGGTCATGATAAATCTCCTAAATATTTTCTCTTAACGCCCGTTCGCGCTGCTCACTCAAGACGCCAAGATGCAAAGAAAACAATAAAACTTTTTTGGCTCCTGGCGCCTTTGCGCCTTTGCGTTAATAAATGAATTTATGCACTTAATGCTTCTAAATCTATGTCCTGACCAACGATGCCGGCTGCATCGGCGCGACACTGCTTGCAGTGACGGGCCTGTGACAATATCAACTCGGCCTGGTTGCGGACAATCTCCATGGTCGCTTCGCTCGGCATGACACAGTCGGCAAACATGCCGACCGGAATAACCGGGATAATATTCATCATATCAGCGCCGAGGTTGCGAACTTCGACGGCCAGATCGATCGTTTCGTGGTCGTTGACCCCGGGGATATAGACATGGTTGACCTTGACCATCAAACCGGCTTCGGCCGCCGCCTTAAGCCCGCCGAGCTGACGCTCGAGCAGAATCGCCGCAGCGGTTTCACCGTCGAGTTTCTGGCCATCATATTTGATCCACTCATAAATCTTTGCACCGGTTTGCGGAGTCAGGGCGTTGATAGTGACCGTCAGGCTGTGCACGTCAGCAGCGAGGATCTGCGGCAATTTCTCCTCGAGCATCAGGCCATTGGTCGAGAGGCAGAGCGTCATCTCCGGAAACGCTTCGCGGACCAGTGAAAAGGTCTCGAAGGTTTTCGGATTGGCGAGCGGGTCGCCCGGGCCGGCGATGCCGACGACTTTAAGCTGGGCGCCCCCCTTCTTTTCCATATGTCTCTTGACCAGCTGCACCCGTTCAACCGCCTGTTCCGGAGTCAGCACCTTGCTGGTAACCCCGGGTCGGCTTTCATTGGCGCAATCGAAACGGCGTTCGCAGAATCCGCACTTGATATTGCACCCCGGCGCAACCGGCAAATGGATCCGACCGCCCTTGCTGTGATCACCACCAAAACAGGGATGGTCGGTCTCTTTTTTCATTGTCATCATCGGGCATCCAGTGGCCATGATTATTCTCCTTAATTCTAATTCTGTCTCACGCAAAGTTCGCGGAGTTTGCAGAGTTGAAAATCAAAATCTTTCCTTAACGCAGAGTCGCAGGCTTACGCCGCAGAGAATGTCAAAAACAAGAACTAAAATCTATTCGGGTTAAAGCTTTTAAAACCCTAAAAGGCTTTTGTCTTTCTCTGCGTCTCCGCGTCTCTGCGTTAAATTGATCTTGCTTACAAAAAAAGCCTCGCGGACGTTTGTCCGCAAGGCTTCGTTGCCAAATAAATTGAGTACGACAATGTACTGCGATTTTAATTTCTTACCTGTTTGATAAATAACTGCACATCACATGCCAACGATCAATGTGCAAAAAATGGCGGGCAGGGAGGTCTCTCAACCTCTGGTCTGCCCATTACATCAGCAATAAGGGCCTCGGAAAGGCCAAAAAAACAGGCACAACCTATTGTTGGTGTTGACAATTCTTGCGGCCGCCGCAGCCACCTTCGCAGACCGCATCGTGAGTCGCCTTCAGCGCCTCTTCGATCGGGCCGGAGACAGTGACCGCCTTGATGCCGAGCTTTTCGAGCTCCTGCTTCGGCAAGTCACCGATCATCACCGTTGCCACTGCCCGACAACCGTCAAGGGCTTCGGCGATGGCATTGAACTGCCGATGTCGAAACGGATGGTCCGGATCGAAAGAGCAGTATTTTTCAACATCCACCTCTTTCACAACTTCCGAACCGACAGAGCTGTACTTGTAGATGGTGAACTTCTCGGCATGACCGAAATGCTGGTCAACCTCGGTCCCGCTTTTCGATGAAACGGCAATAAGCATGATTTTACTCCGTAAAATTGAGCTGTAAGCTTTAAGCTAGAAGCTGTAAGAACTAAAGCTTTTCCATATACCTTACGGCTTACAGCTTATAGCTTCTTTTCAAATCTCCTGGGTTTGAAAAGAAAAGCACTTCTTCGGGCAGGCAACCCCGCAACCGGCGCAGCCGATACAGTCGTCCTGGTTGACGATCGTCATGATCATCCGGGTCGAATCGCTATCTTCATCGACTTCGTCTTCCGGCCCGAGAACTTTACGGGCACATGATTTGAAGCAACGGCCGCAGCCGATACACTTTTCAGAGTCGATTTCTGTGACGAACGTCGGGGTCCAGTCAGACCCGCCAAAAGTTTTTCCGGTTAATAAAGCCATATTCTTTCTCCTTAATACGGTTTGATTGGTTTGATTGGTTTGATTAGTTTCAATTCGTTTAAATGGTTTTTTTGTTTAACCAATACAACCAGTCAAACAGATAAAACCAATCAAACGGCTGTTCCAGGTCGTTCGTTCTTCAGCATCGCCTTGCGCAGCCAGGGTGGCGGTGAGCCGCGAAGAACTTCCTGCAGCTTTTCAACGACCACGGTAATCGGCTCCTGCTCCTTGCTCTTGATCGGGTGAATCTTCTTGGCGACCAGTCGGGCCGCGGCCGGGCCGCCGATTTCACCGACATAGACCAGGGCACACTCCTCGAGTGCGGCGCCACGAGCCTCTATCTTGTCATCGCTATGGCCTTCCATATCCTCTTCGGCCTTGACCTGGATCACGCCGGCAAAGGCCGCATCGTCCGGACCGATCTCCCAGATCGCGAACTCTTCGGTCTGACCGAAGTGCGCGTTGACATGAATCTTGTCGTTACTGGCAAATGCGACTTTCATGCTCAGTTCCTTTCCATCATTTTCTTTAACGATTCTGAATCTTCTTGTATAAATCATAAAATCTTCTTTTAACGCCCGTTCGCTTCGCTTACTCAAGACGCAAAGAACGCAGAGAAAAATTTTTGCTTCAGGGGCGGGCAGCGCCCGCCCCTGTAATCTTAGTTTTCACTAGATTTGATCATTCACTTCAATTTACGAAATGGGAGTGTGCAGTTTTTCGTCAGATCAAGGAAGCCAAGGAATCGCGCGGAGGCGTAGTGCTTTACGCCGCACAAGCGATTCTGCTGGCTGACACCGAGCTGGCGGAAAAGAGCAGCTCCCAGCCGTAAATTTAGCGCATCATTTCAAACCACTGATCCTCACAAGTCTCATCCTTGATATCGAGAAATTTGTTGGCGATCATGCTCAGGATGCTGATCGCACCGTTGTAACCGATCACCGGAGTCCGATGCAGGTTGACCCGGTCGATGATCGGGAAACCGATACGGAACAGCGGAATCTTGGCGTCGCGGGCGGCCCACTTGGCGTGGGTGTCGCCGATGATTCCGTCGACCGGATCGGTGACCAGAAGCGAGCGCATGTGACAGAGATCCTTGTTGATATAGGTGGTGCAGCCTTCGCCGAACGGTGAGGTCTCGAGCAGGGCATCCATCTCCTTCTTGAACTTCTTGGTCGCACGCGAGCAGAGGATATGCCAGGGACGCGCCCCCATTTCGAGCAGGAAGGAGACGATACCGATCAGGTAATCGGGGTCGCCGGCGATGGCAAACTTTTTACCATGCAGGTACTGCTGGGCGTCGGTCATGGCATCAACGGCCAGGGCGCGTTCCTTTTTGAGCTCTTCCGGAACCGGCTTGTCGAACAGCTCGGAGAGCTTGAGGATCAACTCATCGGTCTTCTTGACGCCGAACGGCATCGGCAGAATCGCCTTCTCACCGGTATACTCGGTTTCGATCCACTTCATCGTGGTCACCGTCGAGTATTTCTGGAAAGAAATGGTCGCCTTGCCGTTGATCGACTCGGCCGCGTCCTCGATTTTGGTACCACCCGGATAAAGCTTGTACTCGCCGTCGCAACCGGAGTCAAAGACATCGGAGACATCGGCCAGCATGGTGTAGGGAATTCCCATCAGATCGCAGATCCGCTTGTACTCGCGCAGGTTGCCGACGTTGCCGTCGAAACCGGGGATGATGTTGAGCTTGCCGGTGCACTTGCCCTCGACGCTCTGGCCCTCGGTCACGGTCTGCAGGATGCTTTTCAGCATCGCGTCGTAACCGTGAATATGGGTGCCGTTGAAACTCGGGGTGTTGGCATAGGGGGTCAACACATCTTCCGGCAAGTGCCCTTCGAGCTTGGCGTTCTTGATGAAAGCGGTCAGGTCATCACCGATAACTTCCGGCATACAGGTGGTATAGACCGGAATCATCTTCGGCTTGTAGAGGGCATAAGCGTTGGTGAGGCCCTCGAACAGGTTGTTCTGTCCACCGAACACCGCGCCGTCCTCGGTCATGGCGTCGCAGGTTGCGGCGGCCGGTTCACGGTAATGACGACTGAAGGTCGAACGGAAGTAAGAGGCACATCCCTGGGAGCCATGCACGAATGGCAAGGCACCTTCGAAGCCGGTCGCGACCATCTGCGCACCGAGCGGCTGACAGGCGTGCGCCGGGTTGACGACCAGGGCGGTCCGTTCGAAGTTCTTCTCTTTATATTCTTCGGTATTGATCCATTCCTTGACCCGGTTGATTTCCTTTTCCGGGGTCTCGGTGACCAATTTCCTTGCTGCTTCTGCTGCACTCATTTTTTATCTCCTTAAAATCAATTTAACGCTCGTTCGCTAAGCTCACTTAAGACGCCAAGTCGCCAAGAGGATCAAGGTCATGTTCTTGGGTTAAACCCAACCCCTCGCTTCTGGTTTTCTTTGCGTCATTGCGCCTTTGCGTTAGAGTGGTCTTTAAAATGGTGACTCGACCAAATCCCACGTCGGGCTGTTGATCGCCATGTCGATATCGCGGGCGAAGATCTTGAAGCCCTCGTAGCCGTGATACGGTCCGGAGTAGTCCCAGCTGTGCATCTGGCGGAACGGAATGCCGGCTTTCTGGAAAACGTATTTCTCCTTGATGCCGCTGCCGACCAGGTCAGGCTTGAGTTCCTCGACGAACTTTTCCAGTTCGAACTCGGAGACGTCATCGTAGATCAGGGTTCCCTTGGCCATTTCCGGGGCGGTCCGATCATAGTCGTCCTGGTGGGCGAATTCATAACCGGCGCCGGTGATCTGGATGCCGAGGTCTTCGTAAGCACCGATGGTATGGCGCGGGCGCAGGCCGCCGACGAACAGCATGGCGGTCTTGCCGTCGAGACGCGGCTTGTATTCGGCAACCACATCGTCCATCTCCTGGCGGTACTTCTTGATCACCTTTTCGACGTTTTTCTTGATCTTGTCGTCGAACTGCTCGGCGATAGCGCGCAGGCTCTCTTCGATCTTGGTCGGGCCGAAGAAATTGTACTCGAGCCATGGAATGTCCCACTTCTCTTCCATGACCTTGCACATGTAGTTCATCGAACGGTAGCAGTGAATCAGGTTGAGCTTGACCGAATGGGTGGCGCCAATTTTTTCGACTTCGCCATCACCGGTCCAGACCGATTTGACGTTGAGGCCGATCTCTTCAAGAATCGGTTTGGCGGCCCAGACATCACCACCGATGTTGTAGTCACCGATCAGGGCGACATCGTACGGTCCGGCCTCTTCCTTGAACTCGAACTTGCCGATAATGTGGTCACGGATCGAGTCGTTGGAGATGTGATGACCGAGCGACTGGGAAACACCGCGGAAGCCTTCACAGTTACAGGGGACGACCAGCTTGTCGAGTTCGCCTTCCATCTTCTTGGCGACGGCGTTGATGTCGTCGCCGATCAGACCGACCGGGCACTCGGAGAGGATTGACATCCCCTTGTTGAGCGGGAACAGCTCGTCCGCTTCCTTGAGAAGCTTTTCCAGCTTGATGTCGCCGCCGTAAACAATGTCGCGCTCCTGGAAGTCGGAGGTGAAGTCCATCGGGAACGAGGTGACGCCCGGGATTCCCTGCATCAGGTTCCGGCGGGTACCCCAGCTGTAAACACCGCAGCCGACCGGACCATGCGATACATGGACCATGTCGCGGATCGGGCCCCAGACCACACCCTTGGCCCCGGCATAAGCACAACCGCGCTGGCTCATGACGCCGGGCACAACCTTCTTGTTTGATTTGACCGCGCACGGTGAAGCGCTCGGCTCGTTGGCACCGAGGTGCGGCGCTCTCTTCTTGGCCGCCTTCTCCGGCATTTCTGACAGAGTATCGGCGATCAGCTTTTCGGTTTTTTCTATTGTGACGCCCTTAATGGGCTTACGTTCTGCCATTCGATTTCTCCTTCGTCGAAATCAGTTATCAGTCATCAGTTGACAGTTGTTTCAAAAATCTGTTCCATATCTTGCCGCACCAAAGGTGGACAAGTTGTTCTTGAGTCAAGGCGCGACGTCAAGTCGTGGGCGAGGCGTAGCAAGAGCTACGTCGAGCGTGCGACTTGACAAGCAACGCCGAGTCGGGGACAAATCGTCCGCCGCTTAAGCGTTCTCAGCAACGCCAACCGTCTCTTCGTCTTCCGCTTCCATGATGCCGAATTCGAGCAACAGTTCTTCGAGCTCTTCCATCTCGAGCGGTGTCGGAACAACGAACATCTCATTCTTGGTGATCTTCTCGGCCAGGGTACGATACTCCTGGGCCTGTTTGTGTTCCGGTGAATACTCGATAACGGTCATACGACGTAACTCGGCGCGCTGCACCTGATTGTCACGAGGCACGAAGTGGATCATCTGGGTGCCGAGGCGAGCAGCCAAAGCTTCGATCAGATCAGCTTCACGGTCGGTATTCCGGCTGTTGCAGATCAGACCGGCCAGACGGACGCTACCGGAGGAAGCGTACTTGACGATACCCTTGGCGATGTTGTTGGCGGCGTACATCGCCATCATCTCACCGGAGACAACAATGTAGATTTCCTGGGCCTTGTTCTCACGAATCGGCATGGCGAAACCGCCACAGACGACGTCACCGAGAACATCATAGAAAACAAAATCAAGATCAGGGGTATAAGCACCCTCTTCTTCGAGGAAGTTGATGGCAGTGATAACACCACGACCGGCACAGCCGACGCCCGGCTCCGGACCACCCGACTCAACGCACATAACATCGCCGTAGCCGCGCTTACAGACATCTTCGAGCTCGAGATCTTCAACGGTACCGAGCTCACGGACCTTGTCCATAACCGTGTCCTGGGCCTTGGCATGCAGGATCAGGCGGGTCGAGTCGGCTTTCGGGTCACAGCCGATGATCAGAACTTTCTTGCCGAGGGAGGCGAGTCCGGCGACGGTGTTCTGGGTTGTAGTTGATTTACCGATGCCGCCCTTGCCGTAGATTGCGATTTGACGAAGTTTCTTTTCAGCCATTGTCTTGCTCCTTTAGTTAGCTTTGATTTTCCGGCCAATTCGATTTGATCACGGCGGCATCGCCCTTGATGTGTCTGACCTGACTCGAATTTAACCAACGGTGAATAAAAAACGCCCTACCCGGACAATCCGGATAGGGCGTCAATGCCCGACAGCGCCACCATGGTGCTGTACGATATACAAAATAGAAAAGCCCGAATAACTGTAAGCAGTCCTTCGGGCTTCTTTGCCATTATTGAGAACACAGCAGTGTGTTCGAGTCATCCTGTAAAGCATTAGCCGTGCCAACATCTGTAGATTCGATGCAAATCGCCATTTTCTGCGGTTTTATCCTATTCTTCGCAAAAACATGTACTTTTCTATCTGCTTATGAATTGCACAAGAGATGAACAGAAAGTAACCAGCAAGCACCGGACAGCGCTCCTGTAACATCTGTGGCTGCTCAATTATGTTATGATTGCCAAGGAAAACAATTGAAACAGACTGATGGCACCCCCCTTGCACTCTCTTGAATGGATATGAAAAGACTGATTATTTTTACAGACCTCGACGGCACCCTGCTCGACCACGACACTTATTCCTGGCAGCCGGCCGCCGATGCGCTCGAAAAAATCCGGTTACAGCAGATCCCGCTGATTATCAACAGCAGTAAGACGAAGGCGGAAATTGAGCAGTTGAGAATGGAGCTTGACAACCATGCCCCCTTTATCGTCGAAAACGGCGGCGCCGTATATCTCCTCGACAGCGGAGCCACACCGGTGCCGCACCGTTTCGGCAAACCCTATGGTGAAATCGTCTCCATTCTGGACCAGCTGCGGCAGAAGATGGACTTCCGGTTCAGAGGTTTTTCCGATCTGACCGATGACGAGCTGTCCGACCTGACCGGACTGACCCGAACGGAGGTCGTTCCGGCGAAAAAAAGGAGCTGCTCGGAACCACTGCTCTGGGACGATTCGGAGAGCAACTTCGAACTTTTTTCCGGCATCCTCTCGGAACAGGGGCTGCAAACGGTCAAAGGTGGCCGTTTCATTCATATCATGGGTCAAACCGACAAAGGACGAGCCATGATCTGGTTGCTCGAGCATTTTAAGCGACAAGACCCGGCAACAGACTGGACGGTGATTGCTCTTGGCGACAGCGCCAACGACAAACCGATGCTCGAGCTGGCCGACTATGCCGTCGTCATCCGTCCGGCCACAGGGGAGCCACTCAAACTCGATAAAACAGAGAACATAATCTTAACCGATAAAAAGGGGCCGGCCGGCTGGCAGGAAGCCATGAACCAGCTGCTCGACCAGACAGGAGCCTGAGATGGGGAACTTTTACCAGAACGGTGTCATCACCACCCTGCACAACCTGACCCGCCGGCCGCTGGCCGAACTCGAGGCAGAGCTTGAGCGCTTCGCCAAGCGACGACCAATGTCGCTGGTGCTGCCCTCTCTCTTCTCCGAGCTTGAAGGCCCGGCCCTCGGTCCGATTCTCGACGAAATTTCCAAGGTCAACTATCTCGGTGAAATCGTCATCGGTCTCGACCGCGCCGACGAAAAGCAGTTCAACTACGCCCGAGAATATTTCGGCAGGCTGCCGCAACACCACCGCATCCTCTGGAATGATGGACCGCGGTTGCGGGCGATCGACGCCATGCTCGAAGAAAAGGGCCTGGCCCCGACCGAGATGGGCAAGGGCCGCAATGTATGGTACTGCTTCGGTTACATTCTCGCGGCCGGCCGCGGCAAGGCGATCGGTCTGCACGACTGTGATATCGTGACCTACAATCGTGAGCTTCTGGCCCGGCTCTTTTACCCGGTAGCCAATCCCAATTTTCGATACCAGTTCTGCAAGGGTTACTATTCGCGAATTGCCAGTGGCACCCTTAACGGCCGGGCCTGCCGACTGCTGGTTACGCCACTGCTCAAATCGATGCAAAAAGTACTTGGGCACAACGAGTATCTCGAATACATGGAGAGTTTCCGCTACGCGCTGGCCGGTGAATTCTCGATGCGTTCCGACGTATTGAACGACCTGCGGATCCCGAGTGACTGGGGACTTGAGATCGGGGTCATCTCCTAGATGTTCCGCAACTATGCGACCAACCGGATTTGCCAGGTCGACATCGCCGACACCTATGACCACAAGCACCAGGATTTATCGGCCGACAATCCGCAGGGTGGTCTGTCGCGCATGAGCACCGATATCATCAAGGCGGTCGTGCGCAAGCTGGCAACCCAGGGCCATGTCTTCTCGCTTGAAACCTTCCGAACGCTGAAAGCGACCTACTTCCGGACCGCTCTCGACCTGATCGAGGCATATTACAACGATGCTGTTTTGAATGGGCTTTCGATCGATCGGCACAAAGAGGAAAAGGCGGTAGAACTGTTTGCCGAAAATATCATGCGGGCCGGCGAGGTGTTCCTGCAGAACCCGATGGAGACTCCGTTTATGCCGAGTTGGAACCGGGTAGCCAGCGCCATCCCGGATATCTTCGATCATATCTACGAGGCAGTGGAAGAGGATAATAAGGAAACAAGCTGATGATTCAGCAGCAGGCCCGTCAGAAAATGTAGGTTGGAAACCGGGAACTTACTATGTTTTATCCGTAATTTTCTTTTTGTAATCGGGGTAATGTTTGTCCAGACAGTCCGGGCAGTAGGCGTGAGAAAATTGAGCTTCTGTAAACTTTGCGACATAAGCCTCAACCTGGCTCCAGTATCCCTGATCGTCTCGAACCTTTTTACAGTAAGCACAGATCGGCACTATTCCCCTCAGTGTTTCGATGTTGGCCTGATATGCCTTGACTGTACGAATAACGAAATAAAGGACGACACCGGTCAGCACCGCACAAATCAGCAAGTTACCGATCAGCGTCTTGAAAATATCGCGAAGCGCCGGTTCCTCGCTCTGCTCAATAAATAAATACCAGCCAAACTCCGGGATATATCGTGAGTTAAGATGAACGGTATTGTCGCCGTTATGATAAGAATATTTTCCACCTTCATCCGCCAGGATCTGTTCCGACAACCGACCAACACCTGGCTTTTGATCAAGAGACCTCAGTTTTTCCGGAAAACTGCTCCCGGACAAAACAAACTCCCCCGTCCTGTTAGTAAAGTATATTTCCCGATCGTACTTATCTTTATAGGAATCGAGTAGCCCTCTTACTGCATTAACCGTAAGGCCAACCCCGGTTACACCGATAAAACGGTCCGCGTAATCAAATACTCGATAATTAATAAACACGGTCATCGCATCACGATTAGCCATGTCAGGGTCAATATTTATTTCATAAGGGTTTTCCATCTCCCGAACGCGGAAGTACCAACGGTCGCGCTCTTCATCAACTTTTACTGTCTTCAGGAGACCGTCAGCGTGATAGTACAAGCGGGACTTTTCGGATACAAAGAAACTGGAGACAGTATTGTAGCGCTTCTGAATTTCCTTGAGGTAACGTGTAATATCCTTTGGAGATTTTTCGCCAAGAAGAACCCAGTCACGTAAAAAAGTATCCTGAGCCATAAGCGATGAAATAAATATTGGCTTCATTAAATCCCGCTGCACCTCTGAGTAAACGGTGTCACTCGTCAGCGGCAAGGAGCTTTGCTTGATCTGGGTGCGGAGAGATTCTCTTGAAACAAAGTAGCTGACAAGACTTGTCACGAGAAAACCAACAATCAGCAATAGACTCAAAACGAAAACCAGATTGCGGTTCTTGCGACCCATAAGCCCCTCCAGGGAAAAATGAAAGACAGTTAATTTACTTGAAGTGGCACTATATCATCTTAAGAAGGAAATTAAGTGAAAAAGCGAACCTGATCAAAATATAAGGGAATGGATTGGTAAAAAATCGAAGAGCTCATGGCAAGATGGCAAGATGGCAAGATGGCAAGAGATAACAATATCACATCTTTCTTAACCACATCGTCTGGTACGGCTGAAAGGCGATCCTGATATCGGCGACATCGACTTCGCGGATCAGGTCGAACCACTGGTCGTCGCTGAGGGAATCCGGCAGTGGAAGGACCTGCGGTTGGTCGGTCAGGTTACTGATAGAGACGACCTGCTGGCTGTGGTTCCGGTTGACCCGCGTGAAGGCAAAGAAGTTGCTTCCAAAATCAATGATTGTCTGTTCGGCATCTGGATGGAAAACCTGCTGTTGCTGCCGGATCGCAAGCAATCGTTTCAGTTCATTGAAGACAATTTCGTTGGGTGTGCCGGGCGATTCAATCAGGTTCTCTATCTCTGCAAGGTCCCATTGTTTCCGGTTGATACTCCGCAACCGACCGCTTTTCTCCACACCCGCCAGGTGGTTGGAGGAAGCGAGCAGGCTCTGGATATAAAGCGCCGGGATTCCCCGCAGACCGAGCAGGATGGTTTGCGAGCAGAGAAA
>PKUH01000037.1 GCA_002869615.1 Desulfuromonas sp.
CATCAAGGAAGTCAGAGGGCTCGGCCTGATCCTCGGCATGCAACTTGACATCGAAGGGGCCGGGATCGTCACCAAGGCGCTCGAGCGGGGGCTGCTGATTAACTGCACCGTCGGCACCGTCCTCCGTTTTCTGCCGCCACTCACGGTGACACAGAACGAAATCGACGAGGCGATGGAAATCCTCGACGAGATTTTGAAAGAGATGTAAAAAGACCAAGAGCATAAAGGCGGTTTAACGCAAAGTCGCAATGACGCCAAGAGAAGAATGCTTATTCTGAGAAACTCTTGGCAGATCATTCAGTTCTGGTCTATAACCAAAAACTTTTTTATAGATTTACTTTGCGCCTTCGCGCCTTTGCGTTGAAAAACATATTTTGAATTATTTGGTGTCTTCGTGGCCATAAGGAGTCTGTACACATGCAAAAAGATTTTCTCGCACTGACCGACTGGAAACGGGAAGAACTCGAACAGATGTTCGAACTGACCCGTGATCTCAAGCAAAAGCAGAAGCGGGGGGAGCCGCACCGACTGCTCGAAGGAAAAAGTCTGGCGATGCTGTTCGAGAAAAGTTCGACCCGGACGCGGGTTTCGTTCGAGGTCGGCATGTTCCAGCTCGGCGGTCATGCCCTTTTCCTTTCTTCCGGCACCACCCAGATGGGTCGCGGTGAGCCGATCAAGGATACAGGCCGGGTCATGTCACGCTACTGTGACGGCATCATGATCCGTACCTTCTCACAGCAGCTGGTCGAAGAACTGGCCGAATGGTCCGACATCCCGATCATCAACGGTCTGACTGACACGTATCATCCGTGTCAGCTGATGGCCTACCTGTATACCGTTTTTGAACACAAGGGCGCCAGCTACGACAAACTGACTTATTGCTGGATCGGTGACGGCAATAATATGGCCAACAGCTGGATCAACGCCGCGGCTGTCTTCGGTTTCGATCTACGGGTCGCAACGCCGGCCGGTTACAAGCCGGATGGCGAAGTCATGAAGCGGGCGGAACAACTCGGGGCCAGGATCACCTACACATCCGACCCGCTTGAAGCAGCCAGCGGCGCCCATGTTCTCAACACCGACGTCTGGGCGAGCATGGGGCAGGAGCAGGAACAGCAGGAACGCGAGAAGGCTTTTGCCGGTTTCCAGATTAACGAAGATCTGGTTGCGGCCGCCGATCCCGACTGTATTGTTCTTCACTGTCTTCCGGCCCATCGTGATGAGGAGATTACTGACGCTGTGATTGAAGGGCCACATTCGGTTGTGTTCGATGAGGCGGAAAACCGGCTGCATGTACAAAAAGCGATCATGGCAACACTGATGGGAGTAAAAAGATAATGCTGACTGTCTCCTGCCCACACTGCGGTTTTGCCAAAAATGTTCCGCCTGACAAGATCCCGGCCGGCGTCGTCAAGGTTACCTGCCCGAGCTGTGAGGAGACCTTTCCGTTTGGCCGTAATGCGGCCGACACTCCGGACCCGACAGAAGATGAAAATAGTGCCGGTGATGAAGAGATCAGCCTGAGCGCTACCGCGGCCTTGCCCAAAGCCGGTTTCTGGATCCGGGTCGCTGCGGCGCTCGTCGACGGCATTATCCTGCTGGTCGTTCAGGTTATTCTTTCAATCTTGCTCGGCCTGATAGCCGTGAGTGTCGGCAGTGGCGTTAACGCCCAGGGGCAAGCTGCATTGAGCCTGGTCTACACTCTTTTCGGGACCGCCCTGTCAATGGCCTACTATGTTTTCTTTACCGGATACTCCGGTCAGACACCGGGAAAAATGGCCGTTCGGATCAAGGTCATCCGGGTTGATGGCGAAGAGATCGGTTTTGGCCGCGCGTTTTTCCGGGAGGTTCTCGGGAAGTTTGTCTCTGGCATTATCCTTGGTATCGGCTACCTGATGGTTGCCTTTGACTCACAGAAACAGGGGCTTCACGACAGGATCGCCAGCACCTATGTCATAAAACTTTAAAACCGGATGCAGAAGAGAGCAGACAGAACATAGATAAGCATATTTTTGCAGTATCCAAGGACCCGACTACAAAAAACAGGAGTTATAAAAACATGTCGAAACAAGTCAAAAAAGCGGTTCTTGCCTATTCAGGCGGCCTTGACACATCGATTATTCTTAAGTGGCTGATCGAGGAATACGGCTGTGAAGTCGTTGCCTTTTCGGCCGATCTCGGACAGGGCGAAGAGCTCGATGGAATTCCGAAAAAAGCGAAGGATACCGGAGCATCCGCATGCCATATCCTTGATTTACGGGAGGAATTTACCCGCGATTTTGTTTTCCCGATGTTCCGGGCGAATGCGATATACGAGGGGCGCTATTTTCTCGGCACCTCGATTGCCCGGCCGCTGATCTCCAAGGCACAAATGGAGATTGCCGCCAAGGAGGGTGCCGACGCAGTGTCGCACGGCGCCACCGGGAAAGGCAACGACCAGGTCCGTTTCGAACTTGCCTATTACCACTTTGACCCGTCAGTCACGGTCATTGCTCCATGGCGCGAATGGGATCTCAACAGCCGAACCGCCCTCGAAGATTATGCCCGAAAGCATCATATCCCGGTGCCGACCAGCAAGAAGTTCCCCTGGAGTTCAGATCGTAACCTGTTGCATATCTCGTTTGAAGGCGACATCCTCGAGGATCCATGGGCTGAAGCACCGGAAGAGATGTACGTTCTGACTGTCCGCCCCGAAGATGCACCTGATCAGCCGGAGTATGTTGAGATCGAATTCGCAAACGGCGACGCTGTTGCCGTCAACGGCGAAAAACTTTCGCCGGCCAACCTGCTGGCCAAGCTGAACGAGTTTGGCGGCAAGCACGGCATCGGCCGGGTCGACCTGCTGGAAAACCGTTTTGTCGGCATGAAGAGCCGCGGTGTCTACGAAACTCCGGGCGGCACCATCCTCGAAGAGGCACACCGGGCGGTCGAATCGATCACCATGGACCGTGAGGTGATGCATCTGCGCGATTCCCTGGTGCCGCGCTATGCCAGCATGGTCTACAATGGTTTCTGGTTTGCTCCGGAGCGGGAAGCGCTGCAGGCATTGATCGACCAGACCCAGCAGACGGTGAATGGCACGGCCCGCGTCAAGCTCTACAAGGGGCACTGCCGGGTCGTCGGCCGTAAATCGGAAAAAGATTCGCTGTTCAACCCGGAATTCGCAACCTTTGAAGCCGATGAGGTTTACAATCAGGCCGATGCTGAAGGGTTTATCAAACTTAACGCCCTGCGTCTGCGCATCCGCAGCCTGATGGAGAAAAACAAATAATCATCAAAAACCTTGGGCCACCAAGACACAAAGACACCAGGAAAAGTTGAACGCAAGTCTCTTTTTTTGGTTAAAGATCAAAAGAAATTTTAATCGTTCTTGATTTTCTTCGTGCCTTCGTGACCTGGCAACTTCGTGGCTGGCTTATGGATTTTAAAAAGCAAGGGATCAAGACCTGCGTCGTTGCCTGCATCATTGACGACCAGAACCGGGTTCTACTGACCCGACGCTGCATTGAACCTTTCTGCAGTCAGTGGGTGATGCCGGGCGGCAAGATCGACAAAGGTGAATCGATCCTCGAAGCGCTGCATCGAGAAGTCTGCGAAGAAGTCGGCATCGAGATCCATGCCGAAAAGCTGATCGATGTTTTTGAGCACATCGGGATTGGCAAAAGCGATGATCATTACGTCATCCTCTACTATCGCTGCACGCCGGCCGGCGGCGATTTGATCCCGAACGGCAGTGAATGTACCGAGGCGATCTGGGTACGCCACAACGAATTGTCGGGCATGGAACTTCCGCCCGGGTGCCGGCATATCCTCGGCATGGTCTATCCTGATCTTGAATGGGATATTGAACTCCGGCAGGAAGATGACATTGCCGCGGAATTGCCCGGGCCGCACTAACCTTGAATTTCTATTGAGAGGGATTTATGACTGCCAAACTTTGGGGGGGCCGTTTTACTGCTCCCACCGATGAGTTCGTCGAAGAATTCACCGCATCTATTGCATTTGACCAGAGGCTCTGGCGGTTTGATATCGACGGATCGATTGTCCATGCCCGGATGCTGGCCAGGCAACAGATCATCGCTGCCGATGATGCAGAACAGATCATCGCCGGACTTGAGCAGATCCGGAACGAAATCGAAGCGGGAAAATTCGAATTCAAGGTCAGCCTCGAGGACATTCACATGAACATCGAGGCCCGCCTGATTGAAATTGTCGGGCCGGTCGGCGGCAAGTTGCACACGGCCCGTTCACGTAACGACCAGGTCGCACTTGATATTCGCCTCTACCTGCGCGAAGAGATCAAAGCCGTTGCGCAATTCCTCGCCAGCCTCCAGGATGCCCTGCTTGAACAGGCCGAGAAGAATCTCAACGTGATCATGCCGGGGTACACGCACCTGCAGACGGCCCAACCGGTTCTCTTTTCGCATCACATGCTCGCCTACCATGAGATGCTTAAACGCGACGCGCAACGGTTCTGCGATCTTTACAAACGGGTCGATGTATTACCGCTCGGCGCCGGTGCCCTGGCCGGAACGACCTTTAATATTGACCGTGAGTTTGTCGCTGAACAACTCGGCTTCAGCGGCGTTACCCGAAACTCCCTCGACACCGTTTCGGATCGCGACTTTGCGATCGAATTTTGTGCTGCTTCATCAATCCTGATGATGCATCTGTCGCGGCTGGCCGAGGAACTGGTGCTCTGGTCGAGCGCTGATTTCAATTTTGTCGAACTCTCCGATGCTTTCTGCACCGGCAGTTCAATCATGCCGCAAAAAAAGAACCCGGACGTACCGGAGCTCGTGCGCGGCAAGTCGGGCCGCGTTTACGGCAACCTGGTCAGCCTGCTGACCCTCATGAAATCACTGCCGCTTGCCTACAACAAGGATACCCAGGAAGACAAGGAACCGCTGTTCGACACCATTGATACCGTCAAAGGGAGCCTCAAGATTTTCGCCGACATGATCCGTGAAATGCAGATCAATGCCGAACAGATGCGGCTGGCTGCGGCCCGTGGTTTTTCGACCGCGACCGATGTCGCTGATTATTGCGTGCGCAAAGGGATCCCGTTCCGACAGGCACACGAAATAGTCGGCAAGACGGTCCGTTACTGCATTGAAAACAACAAAGACATCCCGGAACTTTCAATCGACGAATTCAGATCTTTTTCTGAAAGCATCGAAGATGACATTTATGAATTCGTCACCCTTGACGCTTCGGTTAATGCCCGGCGGGCGACCGGAGGCACGGCCCGCGAAGCAGTCAAAAGAGAACTGAAAAGAGCCCGATCGGAGCAGAAGCAGCATTGAACGCACAGATATTCAAACTCTGGGCCATCGGTTTGATCTGTCTGGCCGGTTGCGGCGTCAAGGGCGATCTGAGTCCCAAAGGGAGATCGGAACCGCAGCCTCCAACCGGCCTGACCCTCCGCCAGCAAGGGAACAGTATTCTGCTGCAGTGGCAGGCACCGAGCCAAAACCAGGACGGATCGCCGCTGACCGACCTCCAAGGCTACCGGATCGGCTTTTACTCTTACCAACCTGAGAGCTATTGTGCCGAGTGCATTGATCAGTCTACGATAGCGACGATCATGAGCGAGCAGCCGTTCCCGGCATTCATCGATTCGCAAACGTTCTATTATCGTGACCCTGATCTCGAAGCGGGGCGAGGATACCGCTACCGCGTGCAGCCTTTCACCAGGGGCGGCCACGACGGTCCGGATGCGGTGATCAACCATATCATGCAGCCGGCACCACCGGCACCGGTCGACCTTAAAGTTGAGGCCCTTGATCGTGGAAGCCGAATCTTCTGGTCGCTGCGCCCCGAGGTTCAGGACGTCGGTGAATTCCTCGGTGTTAATATTTACCGGGGAGAGTCCGGTGCACTTGCACCCGAACCGATTAATCGACAACCGGTCAGGGGGAACAATTTTGAGGATTTTGGCTTGATTAACGGCAGTGATTATATCTACGCCTTACGCACTGTCATCGAGACGGATGATGACTCGATTATCGAAAGCCGCATCAGTGAAACCATCACAACCACACCAAAATCGGGCCCTTGAACCTTTACAACGACCGGCCGGTATGTTAGGTAGTACGATTCATCAGACAACAGATTCTCTCTTACAGGAGTGAATGCTTTTTTTCTCAGGGTCATTAATAGCAGGTTGGGTCGTATGGGTGTGAATGTGGCCTGATACGTCGCAGCCGCAGCAACGATGAACGTTGCCGGAACCAAGAAAAAACTTTTCCCAAAAATTGGAGGAGAAACCATGTTCCAAGGATCGATGGTCGCCATCGTCACCCCCTTTAAGGCCGACGGCAGTTTTGACGA
>PKUH01000038.1 GCA_002869615.1 Desulfuromonas sp.
CCTGTTCCGTCATATCCGCATCCGTGATCTGCGCGATTACGATGAAGAGGATCCGATGGAGATCGAGGCGTCGCAGTACGATCTCTCCTATATTGCCCTCGATGGCAATATCGGCTGCATGGTCAACGGCGCCGGCCTGGCGATGGCGACCATGGATATTATCAAGCACTATGGCGGCGACCCGGCCAACTTTCTCGACGTCGGTGGCGGCGCGACCATTGAACGGGTGACTGAAGCCTTCAAGATTATTCTTTCCGACGAAAAGGTCGAAGGGATCCTGGTCAACATCTTCGGCGGCATCATGAAGTGCGATGTCATCGCCACCGGGGTTATCGAAGCGGCCAAGCAGGTTGGTGTCGAGGTGCCGCTGGTCGTCCGGCTGGAAGGAACGAATGTTGACCTCGGCAAGAAGTTGCTTGCCGATTCAGGTCTGAATATTGTCAGTGCTGACGGCATGGCTGACGCGGCTGAGAAGATCGTCAAAGCGGTCAAGGGTTGAGGAGAAAACGATGAGTATATTGATCGATAAAAATACCAAGGTCATTACCCAGGGGATTACCGGTGCGACCGGCCTCTTTCATGCTCAGGGCGCCCGTGATTATGGTACCCAGATGGTCGGTGGTGTCACCCCCGGCAAGGGCGGTACCAGCATCGAGGGTTTCCCGGTGTTCAATACGGTTGAAGATGCGGTGAACGAGACCGGAGCCAACGCTTCGGTTATCTATGTACCGCCGGTCGGCTCGGCCGATGCTATTCTCGAGGCGGTCGACGCCGGTATCGAACTGGTCATCTGTATTACCGAAGGGGTGCCGGTTCTCGACATGGTTAAAGTCAACAAGTACATGGAAGGGAAGAGTTGCCGCCTGATCGGTCCGAACTGTCCCGGAGTTATCACCCCGGAAGAGTGCAAGATCGGCATCATGCCGGGCTATATTCACAAGAAGGGCCCGGTCGGAGTCGTTTCCCGTTCCGGCACCCTGACCTACGAAGCGGTCTGGCAGCTGACCACCCGCGATATTGGCCAGACGACCTGTGTCGGCATCGGCGGTGACCCGGTCAACGGCACCAGCCACCTCGATGTACTTGAGATGTTCGAAGCCGACCCCGAAACCGAAGCGGTGATCATGATCGGTGAAATCGGCGGTGATGCCGAAGAGCAGGCGGCCGAGTACGTGCGTGACCACATGAGCAAGCCGGTCGCAGCCTTTATCGCCGGTGCCACGGCGCCTGCCGGCAAGCGGATGGGACATGCCGGTGCGATCATCTCCGGCGGCAAGGGGGATGCGGCGAGTAAGAAAACTTTTCTGGCTGAATGCGGCGTTTCGGTTGCCGACAGCCCGGCCGAAATGGCCGAGGCGCTGTTGAAGATCTGGAAGCCATAACGGTTTAAGTCAGATGGATAGAACAAAAAGGGATGCCGCTTGGCGTCCCTTTTTTATAAAAAACTTATGTTATGAAGACACGAAAGTCATCAATGAAGGCGAAGGCTTTTAACGGAGAGTCGGAGAGCAAAAGTTAGCCGAATCTTCAGAACCCAGGAAGGGAAAGACCAGCTATTTTGTCCTTCTCTGCGTCTTTGCGACTCTCCGTTAAGACTAGATTTTAAGGATCTGATTTTCTTCGTGACTTGGTCTCTACGGGGTAAAAGCTTTTGCACTGATTCGGTTGACTTTCGGCTTTGGCAACACGTATCATTAAAGTTTATAACAACAGTCAGCAATTACAGGTGAGAGGAGCCATGTCCATACTGAGAATATTGCATTATCCCGATCCGGTTCTGAGCACCAGGGCCGAGCCGATTGATCAAGTTACCGACGAGGTCAGAAAGCTGGCCGAGGATATGGCCGAGACCATGTATGCTGCTCCCGGCGTCGGTCTGGCAGCACCACAGATCGGTGTATCGGAAAGGCTGATCGTACTCGACTGCGCGGCCAAAGACGAACCGCCGAACCTGATCAAGGCGGTGAATCCGGAAATTGTCGCTGCTGAAGGCGAATGCTTCGAAGAGGAAGGGTGCCTGTCGGTGCCGGCGTATTACGCCAGGGTTAAACGGAAAGCCGCGGTCAAGGTCCGCTTCACCAACATGAACAACGAAGTCGTTGCTATGGAAACAGACGGTCTGCTCGCTATCGCTTTTCAGCATGAAATCGATCATCTCGACGGAGTTTTGTTCGTTGACCACCTGTCATCTCTGAAAAAGGGGATGTTCAAGAAGAAGTATCAGAAAATCCTTGAGCAGCTGGAGGAGCAGTTGTGACCGCATCCGACCTGAAAACCGTTTTCATGGGGACTCCCGAGTTTGCCGTCGGAACCCTGGAAGGCCTGCTCGGAGCCGGGGTTGACCTGGTTGGCGTTTACACGCAGCCGGATCGACCGAAGGGGCGCGGCCGGAAGATGACGCCGCCGCCGGTCAAGGAGTTGGCCCTCAGGCACGGTATCCCGGTTTTTCAGCCGCAGAAACTGCGCGACCCTGAAGCCGTCGCCGAGCTGCAGCAGCTTGATCCCGATTTGATTGTCGTCGTCGCCTATGGCCAGATCCTGCCGCAGAGTGTTCTCGATATTCCCCGTTTCGGTTGTATCAATGTTCACGCTTCGCTACTGCCGAAGTTCCGCGGAGCCGCTCCGATCAACAAGGCGATTATAGATGGTGAGAAAGTGACCGGAATAACCACCATGCTGATGGATGCCGGCCTTGACACCGGCGATATGCTGGTCAGGAAATCACTTGAAATTGGACCGGACGAAACCGCCGGTGAACTGCATGATCGGCTGGCCCTCCTTGGCCGTGAAACCATGCTTGAAACCCTGCAGCAGGTTCTTGACGGCACGCTCTCGCCGCAACAGCAGAATGATGATGAAAGCAGTTACGCTCCGATGATGAAAAAGGAAGACGGCCGGATCGACTGGTCGCTTTCGGCGCAAGAAGTTCATGATCGGGTCCGGGGTCTGGCCCCGTGGCCGGGAGCCTTTACCCGGCTCGACGGAGAGGTGCTGAAAATAGCGCAAACGCAGGTTGTCGATGGGGCCGGTGACGCCGGGACCGTTGTTGCTGCCAGCGCCGATGGGGTCGACGTCGCCTGCTGCGACGGCGTGATCCGGATCGGCGCATTGCAGCTGCCGGGCAAAAAAATGCTGTCGGCGGCTGATTTTCTGCGTGGCTGCCAGCTCGAAAAAGGTCAAATACTGGAATAGGTCATGACCGAATCCCCACTGACAGACACCGGGATCGCCGCACCACGCAAGCGGATTTTTATCGGGCTTCTGACCGCCGTCTGCGGTGTTGTTCTGGGGCTCGCCTTGTTGCTCTGGTGGGTTCCGAGTGTCGGCCTGGTCAATATTCATCCGGTTCTTCCGATCATTTCCGGAACCATCCTGGCGCTACTCGCTTTCTTTATCGTTGGCGGCCTCGGCATGCTGGTGCTGACCCTGTTGACCGGCCGTGATCTCTTCCTGTCACAGCGCCTGCGCAAGCTGGTTATCCGCTACCTGTTCCCGGGACTCATTTCGATCGGTCGGGTCGTCGGAATCGACAGGGACACCTTACAGCAATCATTTATTGCCCTCAATAACCAGCTGGTCAGGGCCAAGAGGCTCCGGGTTCCGCCCGAAAAGGCCCTGATCCTGCTGCCGCACTGTATTCAGCTGTTCGATTGCGATATCAAGATCACCGGCGACGTCGGGCGCTGTGTGCAGTGCGGCAAATGCGACATCTCCGGACTGTCCGAGGCGGCCGGCAAGCGCGGCATCGATATTGCCGTTGCCACCGGCGGCACCCTGGCGCGCAAGATTATTGTCGAGCGCCGTCCGAAGTTCATCCTCGCGGTCGCCTGCGAGCGCGATCTGACCTCCGGTATCCGTGATTCTTACCCGTTGCCGGTTATCGGGGTATTGAACCATCGCCCGAACGGGCCCTGCTTCAATACCAATATCATCATGGATGAAGTCGAAAATGTCCTTGATGAATTCATCCTGCCGACATCTTGATTTTCGCAAACTGCAGATTAGATTGATAACAAGGCCGGATGAGCCGGTCAAATAATCATTAAATTGAAGGATTAATAATGAACACCGTAAGAACCGTTCTTCTGATGACAGTATTGACCCTGGTCCTGGTTTTTGCCGGCGGCGCCCTCGGCGGCCAGAGCGGGGCGTTGATCGCCCTGATCTTTGCCGGAGTGATGAACCTCGGCAGCTACTGGTTCTCCGACAAGATCGTTGTCAAGATGTACCGTGGCCAGGAAGTCAACAGCGGCGTGCTCTATGACGTGGTCGCCGAGCTCTGCCAGCGCAATAATATGACCATGCCGAAGGTTTATACTCTGCCGCAGGAGACACCGAATGCCTTTGCCACCGGACGCAATCCGCAGCACGCTGTAGTTGCCGCAACCGATGGCCTGATGCGAATCCTTTCCCGCGAGGAGTTGATGGGAGTCATGGCTCACGAGCTGAGCCATGTCCGGCACCGCGACATCCTGATCGGCTCGATCGCCGCTACGGTGGCCGGTGCCATTTCCTATCTCGCCCACATGGCCCAGTGGGCCATGATCTTTGGCGGTCGCGATGATGAGGACAGTAATCCGCTGGCCATGATCGCAACCATGATTCTGGCTCCGATCGCGGCCATGCTGGTGCAGATGGCGATCTCCCGTTCGCGCGAGTATCTCGCCGACCAGGGTGGTGCGAGAATGTGTGGTAATCCGATGTATCTCGCCAATGCCTTGCGCAAGCTCGAAATGGCAAACAGTCAGGCGCCGATGCAGAAGGTGAACGAGGCAACCGCCCACATGTTCATTGTCAACCCGCTGCGCGGTGGCGGTATGCGCGCTCTCTTTTCGACCCATCC
>PKUH01000039.1 GCA_002869615.1 Desulfuromonas sp.
CCAGAAGATCAGCGTCTATCCGAACTGATCATCCGGGCTAATCAGACTTATAACGCCCGAAGTCCCTTTGCGGACTTCGGGCGTTTTTCATTTGTACGGACCGCCAGGACAGGGAATCAGGGGGAATTCTATTAATACCCAATACCCGCGGATCAGAATTTATAATTTTGCAGCATACGGACATCAACATGTCGATAAGTTGAATGAATGCCGTCAACACCGTAGAATAGAATCTTAACAAGACATAGAAGCTATGAAATTTGTTGATGAAGTAAAAATATTTGCCAAGGCCGGCGACGGCGGACGTGGCTGCAGCTCGTTCCGACGCGAGAAGTTCGTTCCGCTCGGCGGCCCGGACGGCGGCGACGGCGGCCAGGGCGGTTCGGTCTGGCTTGAAGTCGACAGCAACATCTCGACACTTCTCGATCTGCGCTACGGTCAGCAGTGCAAGGCCGAACGCGGCGAGAATGGCCGCGGCAAAAACATGCACGGTAAATCGGGAGAAGATCTGATCATCCGCATTCCGCCGGGCACCCTGATCCACGATTTTGAAACGAATGAACTCCTTGCCGACATGACCGAACCGGGAGAGCGCCTGCAGCTCCTGAAAGGCGGCCGGGGTGGACGCGGCAATGCCCGCTTTGTCTCAAGCACCAACCGAGCCCCGCGCCATTGCCAGCCGGGAGAACCGGGAGAAGAGAGAACCTTGCGGCTCGAGCTGAAACTGCTGGCCGATGTCGGCCTGGTCGGCTTGCCGAATGCCGGCAAGTCTACCCTGATCAGCTCGATCTCGGCGGCCCGACCGAAAATCGCCGACTACCCGTTCACCACCCTGGTTCCGAACCTCGGCATGGTCCGTTATGGCGACTACCAGAATTTTGTTGTCGCCGACATTCCCGGACTGATCGAGGGGGCCAGTGAGGGGCAAGGGCTCGGCACCCGATTTCTTCGGCATGTTGAACGGACCGATTTTTTCCTCCACCTGGTTGACCTCTCGGGGCTGCAGGAGGGTGATCCGTATGATAACTTCGCCATGATCAATCGGGAACTGGAACGCCACAATCCGGAGATGGCGCAAAAAAAACAGATGGTGGTCCTGACCAAGATGGACATTACCGAAGTACGCGAACAGGAACCTGAGGCCCGTAAACATTTTGAGGGTCTCGGCTATCAGGTCCATTCGGTTTCGGCAGCGACCGGCGCCGGGCTGAAGGAACTGGTTAATTTGATTGGCACCGCACTGCACCGGCAGCGCGACCATGAACTTGCAACAGATAACGGCGAGCCTTCTTGACAACCTTTTTCGGAGGACGTTAAGATGCCTGAACTCAACCGGTTTTACTTGTGATTTTAAAGATATGCGCAAAGAACTTCTGAAATATGTCAAGCGGATCGTCATCAAGATCGGCAGCGGTGTCATCAGTGATAACGGCGGTCTCGACAGTGCGCTGATCGAAGCGCTCTGCGCCGATGTTGTAGCGCTCTACAATAAAGGCTACGAGGTCGTGATTGTCTCCTCCGGCGCCGTTGCGGCTGGCAAGGGGGATCTCGGCATCACCGGCCGCCCGGAGACGATACCGCTGCAGCAGGCCGCTGCAGCCATCGGCCAGAGCCGGCTGATGCGTACCTACAAGGATGCTTTCCGCAAGCATGGCAAAACAGTCGGCCAGATCCTGCTGACCCGTGACGACCTTGCCAACCGGCGACGCTTCCTGAATGCCCGCAATACGCTGATGACCCTGCTCGAACACGGCGTGATTGCCGTGGTCAATGAAAACGATTCGGTTGTCGTAGATGAAATCAGGTTCGGCGACAACGACAATCTCTCGGCGATGACGACCAATCTGGCTGAAGCGAGCCTGCTGGTGATCATGTCGGACGTCGACGGCCTGTTTGACCGAAACCCGCATACCGATGACAAGGCAACATTGATCCCGCTGGTTGAGCGGGTCGATGCGAAAATTGAACAGATGGCAGGTGAGTCAGTCACCGCCGTCGGCACCGGCGGTATGAACTCGAAAGTCAAGGCCGCAAAGCGGGCCACGCTCTACGGTGTCGGGGTCGCTATTATCAACGGCCGCAGCCCAAACGCCCTGACCCGCCTGCTCGACGGTGAGGAGATCGGGACCTACTTCCTGCCAGCCAGCAACCGGCTGACCGCCCGCAAACACTGGATCGCCTTTACCAAGAAACCGCGCGGCAAACTGTTCCTCGATGAAGGCGCCTGCAAGGCCCTGCTTGAACGTGGGAAAAGCCTTCTGCCGTCCGGTATTGCATCAATCGAAGGGGTATTCGACCGGGGCGATGCAGTCCGGCTTTGCGATCTCGAAGGGAATGAAGTCGCCAAGGGAGTCATTAATTACTCACAATCCGAGCTCGAAAAAATCAAAGGAGAGAATACGACCCGGATCGAAACGATTCTCGGCTACAAATACAGCGATGAGGTTGTGCACCGCGACAACATGGTGCTAAACAACTGACAGGATTAATACCTGGCAAAGGTCGCCGCGCAGGCACCATGAAAAAATTAACGGAGAGCCGGAGAGAGACAGAGAAAACGAGAACTTCATAAGAAAAAAACCTGCTTATTGGTTCTTCTACCGCCATAATCTTCCGGTTTTGATCTTACCATGAGAGTCTGATTTTTCTCTCCATCTCAGCGTCTCTCCGTTAAAAAAATCTTGACCTTCTCGCTGTCCTTGGTGCCTTAGTAGCAACAAGCATTTTTCTGGAAAACAACTAGTACCGTATTGATTCACGGGGAGATCATAACAATGAGTCTCGAAAAAGAAATAAAGCAACTGGCACGGGAAGCCCGTGCAGCCTCGCATATCCTGGCGGCTCTTTCGACAACGGTCAAGAACGAGCTGTTGCAGCAGATGGCGAGTGCCCTTGAGCAGAACAGGAGCAGCCTGATTTCCGAAAACGAAAAGGATCTCGCGGCGGCGCACGACCGGGGTCTTTCGACCGCGATGATCGATCGTCTCGTCCTTGACGAGGACCGGATCAAGGGAATGGCCGACGGTCTGCGCGAGGTCGCCGAACTGCCCGACCCGGTCGGTGAAATAACCGGCATCTGGCGTCGCCCGAGCGGCATCGAAGTCGGGCGCATGCGGATTCCGCTCGGCGTGATCGGCATCATTTATGAATCCCGACCGAACGTCACCGCCGATGCCGCCGGACTCTGCCTGAAGAGTGGCAACGCCGTGGTTCTGCGTGGCGGATCGGAGGCCATTCACTCCAACAACGCCATCGGCCGGATTTTGCAGCAGCAGCTCGAAACGCTGGGCCTGCCGAAGGCGGCAGTACAGGTCATCATGACGACCGACCGCAACGCCGTCAACGTGCTGCTCGAACAGGAGGAGTATATCGACCTTATCATCCCGCGCGGCGGCGAAGGCCTGATCCGCTTTGTCAGCGACAACTCGCGCATCCCGGTGATCAAACATTACAAGGGGGTCTGTCACACCTTTGTCGATGCCAGCGCCGACTTTGAAATGGCCGAATCGATCTGCATCAATGCCAAAGTCCAGCGCCCCGGCGTCTGCAATTCAATGGAGACCCTGCTGATCCACAAGGATATTGCCGAAACCTTTGTGCCACGCATTGTTGCGGCGATGCAAAAAAACGGGGTTGAGCTGCGGGGCTGCCCGCTTACCCGGGAGTTCGCACCGGATCTGAAAGAAGCAACCGAGGAGGACTGGTACGCCGAGTTTCTCGACCTGATTCTTGCCGTCCGGGTCGTTGCAGACATGGCACAGGCAATCGAACACATCCAGACCTACAGTTCGCTGCATACCGAGGTCATTATCACCAGCGACTACAGCAATTCACAGGAATTTCTGCGCAAAGTCAACTCGAGTGTCGTCATGGTCAACGCCTCATCCCGCTTCTCCGACGGCAACCAGTTCGGGCTCGGTGCCGAAATCGGCATTTCGACAACCAAGCTCCACTCCTTCGGCCCGATGGGACTGGAAGACCTGACAACCCGCAAGTTCATCGTCCTTGGCGATGGCCAGATAAGAACATAAAGGAAAGAGAAGCCGGGAGTAAGGTATCAGCACCCTTGTCACCTCACTCCAGACTCTCGATACGCCCCATGAAAACCGGCATTCTCGGCGGTACATTCAATCCGATCCACAAGGCACATCTGGCGATCGCCGAAGTGAGTATGCGCCGCTGCGGCCTCGATCGCATCCTTTTCCTACCGGCCGCAATTCCGCCCCACAAGGAGATCGCCGCCAACGTCAGCTTTACCCACCGCATGACGATGGTCGCCCTCGCCACCGCCGACACCCCGGAGTTCATCTGCAGCGACCTCGAAGCAAAGCGCCAGGGTGCCAGCTTTTCAGTCGACACCCTCGCCCAGCTCCGGGATCTCTACCCCGGGGACGAACTCTACTTCATCATCGGGCTTGACTCCTTTCGTGACATCACGACCTGGAAAAACTACCAGCGACTTTTCGAGCTCTCGAACATTATTGTTGCCGGGCGCCCGGGTCCGGGCGCCGAAGCCCCGGAAAAGCTCCTCCCCGTTGCCATCAAAGACGACTTCTGCTATGATGAAAGATCGTTGAAATTACGACATAAATCAGGGCATCAGCTGATTTTTATCATCGAAACAAAATTCGATATTTCTTCGACCGGGGTTCGAAAAAAAGTGGCTGAAGGGTTGCCGATCGAAGCCGAAGTTCCGACGGCGGTCATCGACTATATTGAACAGAACAATCTCTACCGCGAGTAAGTAAGAGGAGACCACTTGAAAGCAGACGAACAGGCCCGGCTATGCGCCGAATGTGCGCTCGACAAAAAGGCCTTCAACCTCAAATTGTTACAGGTCAGCGGGATATCATCCCTGACCGATTACATACTGATTGCTTCCGGACGATCCGACCGCCAGGTTCAGGCTATTGCCGAAGGGGTCAGGATTGATATGAAAAAGAAGTACGGGATCGAACCTCTGGCGATCGAAGGTGTCAACGAGGGTCGTTGGGTTCTGCTCGATTATGGCGACGTTATGGTCCACGCCTTCCAGGAACCGGTGCGCGAGTTCTACGATCTCGAGGGACTCTGGTGCGACGCGCCGGAAATAGACTTGAGCCAACTGACTGAGCCCGGAAAAGCTGCCGCCGAATTGTGAAGATTTCACTGCTCTGTATCGGCAAACTCTCCGCAGGCTGGCTCCAGGAGGGGGCGGGGGATTATCAGAAAAGGCTCCAACGCTACCTGCCGATCGGGATTGAGGAGCTGAAAGAGCATAAGGCGGGCGGAAAAAAAGCCGATACTCGTAAAATTATTCAGCAGGAGGGCTCGCATCTGCTTGCCAGAGTGCCACGGGGAGCCTATACTGTTGCACTTGATGAACAGGGAGAGCTTTTCAGTTCGGAAGACCTGGCCGGCTTTATCGACCGGCACATGGTTGATGGAACGCCGGAGATCACGTTTATTATCGGCGGTGCATACGGACTGAGCGACGACGTTAAACAGGCCGCCCGGGTAAAGATGTCGCTGACACCGATGACGCTGACGCACCAGATGGCGCGCGTCTTACTGCTTGAACAGTTGTATCGGGGCATGACGATCCTGCGCAACGAACCATACCACAACCGCTGAACAGGAAAGATTTAATGAAAAAGAAAGATGTTGAAAAAGCAAAAAAGATGCTTTTACAGATGCGCCGTGAGGTAACCAGCGAGGTCCAGGAGAACTATGCCGCATCGCGTGAAATCGGCCAGAGCAACCTGCCCGATCTGGCCGACGTTTCGAGCAATGCCTACAGCCGGGAGATGCTGCTCAACCTGACCGACGCCCAGCACCGGAAACTCAAGGATATTGATGCCGCTCTGGAGCGCCTGGAAAATGACGAATACGGAATCTGTGCCAGCTGTGGTGACGATATCGCCCCGCGCCGCATGGAAGTCCGGCCTTTTTCCCGTTACTGTATTGAATGTAAAACCGATATCGAAAAATTTGGCGAATAAACTGCCTGCCTCGGTTCCCCCGAACCGGGCCGCCCTGGAGAGACTCCCATGATAATCGTCTTCCTCTTTTTTATTGCTCTTGTTGCCTTCTGCGCTGCGATTCTCTATCTGATGAATCTCAACCCCGGCGATGTGACTATCTTTCTGGCTTCCGATTTCAGTTTCAATTCGCCGATCACCTTTATCCTGCTCGGTTCAATTCTGCTCGGGATCCTGCTCGGCCTCGGAGTCAATTTCTTCACGCTCATCGGCCACTCCCTGACCCAGTGGCGCCGCGACCGCAAGGAGAAAAAGCTTCAGGAAGTTGGTGCCATTTACCGGGAAGGAGTCGGTCGCCTGCTGTCGGGAGACATCAAGAAGGCTCACAGCCTGCTGCAAAAAGCTCTCGACAAGGATCCGGTCCGGATTGAGGCCTATATCGCCATGGCCAGTGTTTATTTCCAGGAAGGCCGCAGTGAGGAAGGCACCAACCTTCTTCTCAAGGCGAAAAATATTGATCCGAAAAGTCTCGAAGTCCTGTTCAAACTGGCGACGTCTTATGAAGAAACGGGTAACGATGATGAAGCGGCCGCCGCCTATCAGGATATTCTGAACATTGAAAAGGATAACCGCAAGGCGCTGCGGGCCCTGCGTGAACTCCACATCAAACATGGCCGCTGGCCCGAGGCTCTCGACTTGCAGAAAAAGGTTCTCAAGGTCGGCCCCGGCAGCAATCGTCTCAACGAAGAGAAGAAGAAACTACTTTCGCTCCGCTATGAAGTGGCGCACAACTCCCTGGATGGCGATGAGATTGACCAGGCCAAGAGCACCTTTAAGGAAATCATCCGTGAAGACGCCGAATTCACCCCGGCGCGGGTCTCTCTCGGTGACGCCTATCTTAAACAGAATCGGGCTGACGACGCGGTCAAGGTCTGGCAGGACGGCTACCTGGCCCTTGGCAAGTCGGTTTTTCTTTCCCGACTTGAGGACTTTTATCTCAATGCCGAGGATCCCTCGACCCTGCTCGGAATTTACAAATCCTTCCTCGATCAGCGCGACAACGATTTGATCCTGCGTCTCTTCTATGGCAAACTCTGCCTCCGACTGGAGATGGTCGACGAAGCCCTGGAGCAACTTTATGCGGTCGAAAGCGCCGGTGTCGAAACGCCGCAGCTCCACCTGCTGCTGGCTGAAGCACACCGCCGCCGCAACCGGATTGACGAATCAGTTGATCAATACAAGAAGGCTCTCGGCGTTGATGGCCGTCTGCGCATTAACTATGTCTGCGACACCTGCAGTGCAATCGCCGAGGAATGGAAGAGCCGCTGTGGCAGTTGCGGCAGTTGGGGCAGTTTCAGCGTCGCCGGCCGACAGCAGATACTCAGCGCGCTGACCACCCGGGATGATGCCCGGCCGATTCATCACGGCGAACGGAAATGACACAGGGAGACCGCAAACGCCCCGTTGTCCTGACAATCCTCGACGGCTGGGGCTACAACCCTGCCTGCAAGAACAATGCAGTCTGTCTGGCCAACACCCCCAACCTTGATGCCCTGTTCGCCCGCTACCCACACGTTCTGATCGGTGCTTCCGGCCACGACGTTGGACTCCCGGAAGGCCAGATGGGTAATTCGGAAGTTGGCCATCTCAACCTCGGGGCCGGCCGGATTGTCTACCAGGACCTGACCAGAATCGGCCTGAGCATTGAAGATGGCAGCCTCTTCGAAAACCCGGTCCTTGGCACCTCCCTCAAAAAACTGAAGGAGAACGGCGGCAAGCTGCACCTGATCGGCCTGCTTTCCGATGGCGGTGTCCACTCACACAACAGCCATCTTTACGCCCTGGTCAAGATGGCAGCTGATGCCGGCATAGACGAGATCTGCATTCACCCTTTCCTCGACGGCCGCGACACCCCGCCGAAAAGCGGGATCAACTACCTGCAGCAGCTTGAAAATGAACTGAGTCGGATCGGCAGCGGCCGCATCAGCACCATCATCGGACGTTTCTACGCAATGGATCGGGACAACCGCTGGGACCGGGTTGAACGGGCCTATCGGGCGATGACCGAGGGGACCGAAAACCCGGCTGCCTCAAGTGCCGAAGCAATTACCGAAGCCTACGCCGCCGATCAGACCGATGAATTCGTCGAACCACGCACAATCCAAAACGACAACGCGCCGACCGGTCTTGTCGATGACGGTGATGCGATTATTTTTTTCAACTTCCGCGCCGACCGGGCCCGGGAAATCACCCGCTGTTTCACGGAAAAGGATTTCACCGGCTTTGTTCGGAACAAAACACCGCAACTCGTTGACTACGTCTGCCTGACCGAATACGACGAGACCTTTAATCTGCCGGTTGCCTTTCCACCGGAACAGCTGACCCATATTCTTGGTGAGATTATTGCCGATGCCGGAATGAAACAGCTGCGGATAGCCGAAACGGAAAAATACGCGCATATCACCTTTTTCTTCAACGGTGGACGGGAAGAACCCTTTGTCAATGAAGACCGCGCCCTGATTCCCTCGCCACAAGAGGTTTCGACCTACTACCAGAAACCGGCCATGAGTGCGGTTGAAGTCACTGACGAAATGGTCAGAAGGGTCGAATCGGCCAACTACGATCTGATTGTTCTCAATTTTGCCAATCCCGACATGGTCGGTCACACCGGCATTCTCGAGGCAGCGGTGACGGCGATGGAAACCGTCGATAAAAGTGTCGGCCGGGTGGTCGAAGCGGTGCTCGCAGCCGGCGGCGAACTCCTGATTACCGCCGATCACGGCAACTGTGAACAGATGGCCGACCAGGCCGGCCAGCCGCATACGGCGCATACGACCAATCCGGTCTCCCTGCTTCTGGTTGGCCATTCCGATCCGGTCGAACTCAAACCGGGCATCCTCGCCGATATTGCTCCGACCCTGCTTGATCTGATCGGTCTCGACAAGCCGGCGGAGATGACAGGAAAAAGCCTGATCAGCTGATCTGCCTGTACAATCCGGAGGGGGGAAAATGGCGGCCATTAAACTGCTGCGGCAAAGCGTTATTGACCTCTTCAATTACCTGCTGCCACCGGCCTGTGCCCTCTGCCTGGCGCGTCTTGAACCGCCCGACCCCGACCACTTCTGTTCCGTCTGTACCGAACAGATTCCCGAACTTGGCAAGGCCCGCTGTCCCCATTGCGCCCTGCCATATCCCGCTCCGGAAAACCCGGCCCATCTCTGCAAAACCTGCCTTACGGAAAAACGGCCGCTATTTTCCGGAGTGACTGCCATCGGTCGTTATGACGGACTGTTGCGCGAGGCGGTTCATCGTCTGAAATACCGGGGCGATATCAATCTCGACCGCCCCCTCGCCAATCTGCTCGTGCGCAGGTTGCGCCAGGACAAGGTCAGGGCGACCATCGCGATTCCGGTTCCGCTGCATGCGAGCAAGACCCGGCAACGAGGGTATAATCAGTCGGCCCTGCTGGCGACACGTATCGGTCGCCGCCTTGACATTCCGGTAGCAACCGACCTCCTCGCCCGGCATCGGCCCGGTCTGCCGCAACAGCAGCTCGCTGCCGCCGACCGGATCGACAACATCAAGGGTGCCTTTGCCCTGCGTCGTCCGGTCGATGGTGAAGATATCCTGCTGATTGACGATGTTATGACAACCGGAGCAACCGCCCGGGAATGCGCCAGAGTCCTTGGCGCCGGCGGGGCAGCATCGGTTCACCTGGCGATTCTCGCCCGGGCACCGCTGAAATAAATGAGTTAAAACTAACAATTCATTATGCTACATTGTTCTGAGGAGTCTTGTATGGCAATAGAAAGCGACAAGTTTCTCGAAGCGTTGGGCCAGACCCAGATTCTCGAGACAATTCCGAGCGGTCTCTTCCTGGTCGACACAGAACAGGTTATCGTTTACTGGAACCGCGAGGCGGAGCGCATCACCGGCTACTCGGCCGAAGAGGCGATCGGCCAGCACTGCTCATTCCTTGAAGGGATCGAGTGCGGCTCCGGCTGCGGTCTCTATGATGCCGACGCCGAAGAGAAACCGCTCATTGGCGCCGAATGCAACATAACCACCAAATCCGGCGAGCCGATAACCATCGCGAAAAATATTGATTTCCTCAGGCGGAACGATGAGATTGTCGGTGGAATTGAATCTTTTATCGAGATAACCGGGCAGAAAAAACTCGAAGAGGAACTCCGGCAGCATGGCGAGGAACTGGAAGAGACCGTCCGTGCGCGGACAAAGGCTCTCGACGAGGAACGGACCCGCCTACGCTCTGTCCTCGATGCCATGAACGATCCGGCCTATATCGTCACCGAGGACTTCCAGATTGACTTTATCAACCATGCGATGTTCGAAATGTTCGGCGAGAGCAAGGGGCGACTCTGCTACAACCTGCTGCATGACCGGGATCAACCCTGTGAACATTGCCCATGGCCGGACGTCAGCAAAGGCCAGAACCTGCAGGAGGAGCGTGAATTCGGCAAGAATGGTCGAACCTACGAAATCATCCACACGCCGGTCCACACGCCGCAGGGGGTGCTGCAGAAGCTAGCCGTCTGCCGCGACATCACCGAACGCAAGGAATCGACTGAACGCCTGATCGAGTTGAACAAGCACCTTGACTCTTTCGTCTATACCGTTTCACACGACCTCCGCTCACCGCTGACTCCGATCATCGGTTTCGCAGAATTTCTCAAGGAAGAATATCGGGACAAACTGGACGATCAGGCGATCGAACTTTTGCAGGAGATTGAAAACCAGGGCGGCCGGATGCTCAACCTGATGGAAGACCTGCTTGAGCTCTCACGGGTTGGCCACCTGCCGCCGCCGGAAAAACCGGTTAACACCGATAAGGTTATCGAACAGGTGATCCTCGACTGCCAACCGGAGATAGCTGAAAAGGGGATCACCGTTTCAACATCGCCCCTGCCCGATCTTTTGATCGCCGAAACCATGCTTTACGAGCTGTTCAGCAACCTCTTGCGCAATGCCATCCGTTACGGCTGCAGCAGTGGCGGCGAGATCGAAATCGGCAGTGAGCAGTCGGCAAAACAGAACACTCTCTTCATCCGCGATCACGGCCCGGGAATCCCCGACAAGGAGAAAGAAAAGGTCTGTAATGTCTTTTTCCGGGGCGCCACCGCAACCGGGACCAAAGGGACCGGAATCGGACTCGCAACCGTGCACAAAATAGTACGTTTACATAACGGCACAATCCGCATCGAGGATACGCCCGGTGGCGGCTGTACCATCCGTATCATTTTGCCGACCGACGGACCGACTCCTGAATGACCGAAAAGTTGCTCGACATCTACAACCGCCTGCTGAGCACCTTCGGCGAACAGCACTGGTGGCCGGCAGATACCGTTTTCGAAGTCATTATCGGTACGATCCTGACCCAGAATACCAACTGGAAGAACGTCGAAAAAGCAATTGCCAATCTCCGCTCGGCCGCTGCCCTCAACATCCGGGCTATCGACCGGATGTCGCCGGAAAAGCTTGAACAACTGATCAGGCCCTCCGGATACTTTCGTCAGAAAACGGTACGTCTGCAAAGCTTTACCGGATGGATTCTCGAAACCTGGGGCGGCCTTGACCAGCTACTCACCGCGCCGGCCGATGAATTAAGACAAAAGCTCCTGCAGCAACCCGGCATCGGACCGGAGACCGCCGATTCAATTATTCTTTATGCAGCCGGGCAGCCGACGTTTGTTGTCGACGCCTACACCCACCGCATTTTGGTCAGGCTCGGCCTCGAGCAACCCGGAACAGCGTATGAAGAGACCCGGCGAATGTTCATGGACAACCTGCCGCCGACGCCGTCCCTGTTCAATCAATACCACGCGCTGCTGGTCCGCCTGGCCAAAGAACACTGCCGGAAACGGGAACCGCTCTGCACCGACTGCCCGCTACTTGTTCTCTGTCCGACCGGAGAATTGAATGTCGGGCATTGACCGATGGCCTGGTTTCGATTACCTTTTAGAAAGCCATTGACAGGAGAGACCCAATGCCGCAGACAAAACTAGCCCGCCTGATGCGCCCCTTCGAAGACTTTTTCAAAAACCAGGCTTCAGGTGGTATCATTCTGCTTGGCACAACTGTCCTTGCTCTGATCCTGGCCAACTCACCGCTCAGTCATTTCTACCATCATTTCTGGGAGATGAAATTAACCGTCGGCAGCGAGGCGTTCGGCCTGACCCAGTCGTTGCACCACTGGATCAATGACGGTCTGATGGCGGTTTTCTTTTTTGTTGTCGGGCTTGAAATCAAGCGGGAGTTCCTCGCCGGCGAGCTGGCATCGAAGCGCAAGGCCACCCTGCCTATCGCTGCCGCTCTCGGCGGCATGATCATTCCGGCGCTGATTTTTGCTTTTATCAACCGCTCGAACGGAAACCTTCATGGCTGGGGCATTCCGATGGCGACCGACATCGCTTTCGCTCTCGGCATCATCGCCCTGCTTGGTGATCGCATTCCCCGCTCGCTGGCGATCTTCCTGACCGCTCTGGCGATCGTCGATGACCTCGGTGCCGTCCTGGTTATCGCCATTTTCTATACCGGTGACCTCTCGTGGCCGGCTCTCGGACTGGTCAGTCTCTGTCTGACCGTCCTGATGATCGGCAACCGGATCGGTCTACAACATCCGAATTTCTACGCCCTGGTCGGCCTGGTCCTCTGGATCGCCCTGCTCAAATCGGGTATTCACGCTTCGGTTGCCGGCGTCCTTATCGGCGCGACCATACCGGTGCGACCGAAGCATCCGCATGATGAGTTAGTCGAAAAATCCGAGAAACTGTTACAGAGATACCATGCCTCTGAAACGATCCCGGGACCGTTTCACAATGAACAGCGCCTCGGAACCCTGCTTGCTCTTGAACATATCACCCACGACGCGATGAGCCCGCTGCAGCGGATGGAACACGAAATGAACCCCTGGGTCATCTATGGCGTCATGCCTATATTCGCGTTGGCGAATGCCGGAATATCGCTAAGCGCCGCCGAGCTGTCAGCCGCTCTGAGCCATCCGATCACCATCGGTGTCGGAGCCGGCCTTCTGCTCGGAAAACCCCTCGGAATCTTCCTTTTTTCCTGGCTCGCCGTTAAAATGAGGCTCTGTGACCTTCCGACCGGAAGCCGATGGAGCGATGTTGTTGGCGTCGGCATTCTTGCCGGCATCGGCTTCACCATGTCGATGTTCATTACCAACCTCGCCTACCTTGATCTGGCGCGAGTGGCAAACGCAAAGGTCGGTATTTTTGCAGCATCTTTGTGTGCCGGCATTATCGGCTATATCCTGCTTTCGCGGCGCAAGAAGGAACCGAGCCTGATTGTCAAGACGATGGGATAGAAAAGAAATTGACTGCCCGTTCGGCTATCGTTCGCTCGTGACACGGAGAGAACAAAACCTTCCGTATTCAAAAACACAAAGACAGAAGTTCATTATAGAATGTCATCCCCGCGAAAGCGGGGATCCATTTTTGTATGCATGTAATTTCAAATGGATTCCCGATCGGAGCCGGGAATGACAATCAATTTTACCGCTCGTTCTCTTTCGCTCAATCGACAACTGAGGGCTTGCGCTGAGGACAAATCGTTCCCGTGCAAAGCCATAAAAACATGAATAATGAACAATGTCGTCCCCGCGAAAGCGGGGATCCATTTTTGTGAGATTTTTTTTCAGCATGGATTCCCGATCGAGGTCGGCAATGACAGAATTTTCACCTGGCACTTAACACCTGAATCCTGACACTTTTCCCCGCCCCATCCCTGCCTTTCCGCTTGTACTTATGCGGCTATTTTGCTAGTTTACGAAGTTCTATTTTCGCGAAGAAAACTCGTTGGAGGACGTGATGGAATACAAGGACACGCTTAATCTGCCGCAAACCGAATTCCCGATGCGGGGCAACCTGCCGAACCGGGAGCCGGAATTTATCGAAAAGTGGCAGGAACTCGACCTGCAAGGGAAGATTGAGGAGGCCGGAGCCGGCCGCCCGAATTTCACCCTGCATGATGGCCCGCCGTATGCCAACGGTCACATCCACATCGGTCACGCCCTCAACAAGATCCTCAAGGATATCGTCATCAAGTCGAAGCGGATGCAGGGCTTCTACACCCCCTACGTTCCGGGTTGGGACTGTCACGGCCTGCCGATCGAGCTCAAGGTCGACCAGGAGCTCGGCAAGAAGAAACGCGAAATGAGCAAAGCCGAAATCCGCAAGGAGTGCCGCGCCTACGCCCAGAAGTGGATCACGATCCAGAGCGAGGAGTTTCAACGCCTCGGCATCTTCGGTGACTGGGAGAACCCGTACCTGACGATGACCACCGATTACGAGGCGGCGACGGCCCGCGAGCTCGCCCGCTTTGCCGAACGCGGTTGCATGTACAAGGGCAAGAAACCGGTCCACTGGTGTCCGAGCTGCGTCACCGCCCTGGCCGAGGCCGAGGTTGAGTACGACGATCACACCTCGCCGTCGATCTACGTCAAGTTCCCGTTCACCGACGAACTGCCGACCGAACTTGCCGAGCTAAAGGGAAAGAAGCTCTCCTTCGTCATCTGGACGACGACGCCATGGACGATCCCGGCCAATCTCGCCGTCTGCCTGCATCCGGAGCTGCCGTATGTCGCGGTTGAAGTCGGCACCGATGTGCTGGTCATGGCCGAAGGGCTCTACGAGCAGGTGATGAAGAACCTCGAGATTGAGGACTACAAAGTTCTGGCAACCTTCCAGGCGCCGCTTTTCGAGAAGAAGACCTGCCGGCACCCGATCTACGACCGCGATTCTCTGCTGGTCCTCGGTGACTACGTCACCCTCGAGGCCGGCACCGGCTGTGTTCACACCGCTCCCGGCCACGGCCAGGATGACTACGTGACCGGCCTGAAGTACGGCCTTGAGATCTACAACCCGGTCGACGACTACGGGCGCTACCGCGAGGACCTTGAGTTCTTCGGCAAGATGAATGTCAAGAGTGACGCCAACCCGGCAGTCACCGCAAAACTGACTGAAGTCGGCGCCCTGCTCAGTGAAAGCAAGATGTCGCACAGCTACCCGCACTGCTGGCGCTGCAAGAAACCGATCATCTTCCGCGCCACCGAGCAGTGGTTCATCTCGATGGAAGCGAACGAACTGCGCCAGAAATCGCTCAAGCATATCAACGACGTGCAGTGGATTCCGCACTGGGGTCGCGAGCGGATCTACAACATGATCGAGAACCGCCCCGACTGGTGCATCAGCCGCCAGCGGACCTGGGGGGTACCGATCACGGTGCTTTACTGCAAGAAGTGCGGCGAGGCGATTGCCGACGGCAAGGTGATGCATCACATCGCCGACCGGTTCGAACAGGGCGGCAGTGATATCTGGTTCGAGCAGGAGGCGAAAGAGCTGGTTCCGGCAGGGACCGCCTGCGGTGCCTGCGGTCATGACGACTTCGACAAGGAGATGGACATCCTCGATGTCTGGTTCGACTCCGGCGTCTCACACGCCGCCGTACTCGAGCAGCGCGATAACCTCAAGACCCCGGCCGATATGTACCTCGAGGGGAGCGACCAGCATCGTGGCTGGTTTCACTCGAGCCTGCTCGCTTCGGTCGGCACCCGCGACGTCGCTCCGTACAAGGCGGTTCTGACCCACGGCTTCGTGCTCGATGAAAAAGGGCGGCCGATGTCAAAATCGGTCGGCAATGTCGTCGCCCCGGAGAAGGTCATCAACAAGTTCGGCGCCGAGATCCTGCGCCTCTGGGTCGCCACCCAGGACTACCGCAACGACACCCGGGTCGGCGACCACATCCTGCAACAGGTCTCCGAGGCCTATCGCCGCATCCGCAATACCGCCCGTTACATCCTCGGCAACCTCAGCGACTTCGATCCGGCGACCGATATGGTTGCGGCCGGCGACATGCAGGAGATCGACCGCTGGGCCGTCTCGCGGCTCGAGGATCTGGTCAGCCGGGTCGAGAAATCGTACGACGATTACGAGTTCCACGTGCTCTACCACGCCGTGCACAACTTCTGCTCGGTCGACATGAGCTCCTTTTATCTCGATATCCTCAAGGATCGGCTCTACACCACCAAACAAGCGAGCCCGGAACGGCGCAGCGCCCAGACCGCGATGTACATGATCATCGACGCCCTGACCCGCCTGGTCGCTCCGGTACTCTCCTTCACCGCCGACGAGATCTGGTGGCAGCTGCCGGGAGAGCGTGAAGAATCGGTGCATCTCGCCGGCTTCCCGCGCTTCGAAAAAAAGCTGCGTGATCCGGAACTCGAAGAGCGCTACAAGCAGCTGATCGCGATCCGCAGCGATGTCACCAAGGCCCTCGAGCTGGCCCGCAACGAAAAGACCGTCGGCCACTCCCTCGACGCCCGGGTCACCATCGCCGCCAGCGGCGACGCCAAAGCCCTGCTCGAGCAGTACCGGGATGAGCTTGCCACCCTGTTCATCGTCTCCCAGGCCGAATTGACCGACAGCCTCGGTGCCGAGGCCCAGAGCGGTGACGAGGTTGAAGGGCTCAAGGTTGCGGTCGCCAAGGCCGACGGCGAGAAGTGTGAGCGCTGCTGGAACTACAGGACGACCGTCGGTACCAACAGCGACCACCCGTCGATCTGTTCCAGCTGCAGCGATGCCCTGAGCTAAGAGGTCTTTTCAGCATGGCGGTAAAATACCGGATACTCCTGGCGGTCACTATTGTCTCGCTGGTCCTCGATCAGTGGACCAAGTGGCTGGTCGACCAGAAAATGGCGCTGCACGAATCGATCCCGCTGATCGATAACTTTCTCGCCCTGACCTACGTACGCAACAAGGGCGCCGCCTTCGGTATCTTCGCCGACAGCTCGTTCCGGATCCCTTTTTTCATTACCGTATCAATCGCCGCCGTCATCGGCATCATCTGGTTCTACCGCAAGGTCGCAGAAGAGCAACGGCTGCTGCAGTGGGCCCTGGCCCTGGTCTTTTGCGGCGCCGTCGGCAACCTGATCGACCGGATCCGTTTCGGCGAAGTGATCGATTTTATCGACGTCCACTGGTATCAGCACCATTGGCCGGCCTTCAACGTCGCCGATTCCTGTATCAGTGTCGGCGTCGCCCTGATGCTGGTCGATCTTCTGCGTGATGAGTGGCAGAAGAAAAAAGGGAAAGAGGCGGGTTCCGAAGCATAATTATTTCTTGCGAAAACAACCGGTATATGTTAGAAAATCGGGTCCGAAAAGAGAGAAGAACCAAGTCGGGGCGTAGCGCAGTCTGGTAGCGCACTTGCTTCGGGAGCAAGGGGTCGGAGGTTCAAATCCTCTCGCCCCGACCAGTTATAAAAAGAGCGATCCTAAACAGGGTCGCTCTTTTGTTTTGGCCTCCGGGGCATGTCCGGGGAGTATGTCGTTCGGATGGTGTCTTTGGAGATGTTGGAAAGGCTGCCTATCCATGTTCCGGTCCGAAGTTTTTCTCCGGTGCTATTCCGTGGCAGAGTGAATAATTGTTTAATGGACGTTCCTGTGAAAAGGCAGTGTATTTATCAAGACTGTATCTATAGCAGTACCCTTGAGTTTAGCGTATGAAGCTAAACTTTCTGAGTAAATACAAAGCTCCCTATAAGACAGATCTTCAATTCCTGCCAAGTAGCGTATTGTTTCTTCTGACACAAACAGTCCTATCTCATCATATTTAAACTTCAAAACAGCGAACTTTGTTTCAAGGTCAGGCTCAAATCCAAACATTTCTCCCTTGCACAGGAAAGCTATGATTTCAGCATTGACCTTCCCAAGTCTTCTCGGATGGTCTCTTGACGAAACTACAATTGATGCCTTTTCAGCATAAAGATTTGACAATACCATCAGAGCTACCTCTTGAGCACATTCATCTGATTCCAATTGGTCAATATCATCAAATAAAAGAACGTCTAGATGTGAAAAACTTTCAATGAAGTCATCTACCCGGTCAATACATTTAAAGCTTTTCAGCTCCGCAATAAACATCGTTGCAGTGTAATAGCAAAAAGTTTTGTCAGTCGAGCTTAGCAGATCGTTGCCAATTGCAGCTAACAGATGTGTTTTGCCTAGTCCTGGCCCACTGTAGAAAGACAGTAGATTAGAATCTTTGTGAAGACTAGCAACCCTTTTGGCAGCATCAAACAATTGCTGATTATTAGAACCTGTAACAAACTAATCAAAGGTGAATTTCGAAAAATTCAATTCATCTTGTATATCATTGAAGTGATTTTGCATCTCATATTCCTTGAACTTCGCAACAAAATCCAACAGCAGACAGAACTACCACTGGAGTTTGCGTTTCACATTCCCATCCAACTCTTTTCGAACTTTGCAGAAAAAGTCCTCAATGGCGACATTTGTAATTCCGCGCCCAAACATTTTTGCATAGCAGAACTCTAGTTTCCCATTGATATAATATTTTTCAAACTGTGTAGATTTAAGGTCACGATGTTCAAACGGCACAACTCTTATTGATTCTCCATAGACAAACTTCTTCAAAAATGAAACCCACTCATTTTTGGCTCCCAAAATGATATGAAAATTTTCTCCAGTAAAGGCTTTTTTCATTTTGGGGTGTTTAGATATCGATGCAGGCCTAAGACTGTTGCACAATTCCATATACTCCCAATGTTTCAGACCTAAACCATTTTCAATCTTATTGTCCCAAGTATTTTGAGTCTGCCTCCCTATCGGATAGAATTTTATATTGCATTCATTCTCTAAATAAATTCTATTGCCCCTGTAGTCTGCCCATTTTTTCAATGAACCATCAATCAAAGTTGCCATGATTTTAGAAATCCAGATGCCAGGTTGACCGAGTTCTTCATTTTGCCCGATCTTCCTTTCCCAAATTTCTTCTTCTTTATTTTTGTAGAATTCAACCAACTCAGAATAGGTCTTAATTTCGCCCTTATCTCTTTTCCATAGCTCACCTCCGTCTTCAATAGTAAGAAAACAGATAGGCGCTGTTTCAGGGCCATCCCTCCGGACATAGTTCATGAAATACTCAATATCATTCATGCTAAATCTACTCCTTCACCAATCAAGCGCTCCCCTAACTACAAAAGGGTTTTCATCTGAATCAGGCATAGATATGGCTCTAGCCTGTATTTCAATACCGCCCAAACAACTATAAACAATTGACACCTGGATATCCCCCACATCGGAGCCTTCATTTGAGGCTGTCTCCTTCATCGAGGCTACCCAACTATCCAGTCTTTTTCTTTCATCATCTTTCAATTGAAGAACTTCATAAAAATCATCGTAACGCTGCATCATCAACCCCCTTTAGATAGGAACAATCTACCTACAATACCTGCACTACACAAAATCGACAACTTTCCCTATTGCCAACATCCTCCAGATATTCCTCAATCTGCCATTTCTCTTGCTGCCACTGTGGTCCATCTTGTATCAATGCCATCCTTGCTCCAAATGCAATCAAATCGGTAGCACAGTCAGTGACATAAATTTCCTTGTCAGTCATACGGCTATAGAAACTGACGTCTTCATCACTAAAGCCATACATGAGAATTCTGTCTTTCCAGTTGTTAGGGTACTGTTTCCCGACTTCAATACGTTCTACCCTCACTGCCATCAAACTTACCCTCCCTGTAGTCATACATTTACAATCTAAACCTAAATGCCATTAGAGACAAAATAAGTCACTACCTATCCATGTTCCGGCCCGAAGTTTTTCTCCGGGGCTATTTCGGGGCGGGGGGAAAGGGTAAAACCTATTGAATATCACTATTGTCATAAGTCCAAACATACCCATGAGATTGTTTAGTCTTACCCTGTAAACAAGCCCGAATAGCACTACTGTATTCTTTCATTGCTGCAGTCAAAGATGGCCAACTTTTCACAACCTCACCATCAAACGTTTTTTGCAAAATAGGTCGACGGCTTTTTCTATTCCTATTTCGATTAGCACAAGAGGGGCACCAACTCCCTTGATAGATTTTGTTAGCAGATGTTTCCCATTTATTATTACAAAGATTGCATTGGAATTTATATTTTTCCATGACACCTAGCCAAACATTCGACAAACAGATACCCCCTTTGCTTAGGACATAGTTTTTTAGCCTCGTAAGGTTTGTTGTTTCTAGCGAAAAGTTCTCTATGGGGGTATCGAAACAGTTCAACAGTTCCGCCGCTTGTGGAAAACGTTTCTCAAAACGAGTCAAGACTTTCTTGATATGGTCAGGGACCATCTTCAAGCTCATACTTTCGAAAACCTCTACCAATAGGACACCCTGTTTCTCACACCATTCTTTCTTGGCCCTGTCTCTTCTCTGCCTTTCTTCAAATTCCTTTACTTCCTTGTCAAAGGCATTGGGAAATTCATAGTGTTGATGTCCTTGGTATTCAAACGCCAAAGCTAGGTCTTCAAAATAAATATCAAGTTCAAGCCATGAGAACCCTTCAAAAGCATCATCCTTGATCTGAATTTTTCTAGATGTCCTTTCCAACACAAACTCGAGGTACCCCCTCAGAAGGTTTTCTCCTTTGAATGTGCAAAAAGGGCAACCTTTTTTCATCGAGCGCAACTGTGACAACAGAACATGAAACGGAGGGTGGCCATCTCTACATTTGACAAGCAAACGTTTTCTTGTAGTTTCGAATGATTCAAAAACAGGCTCATATCCAAGATTTCTGATTTCATCATGTAGTTTTTCTATAGGTGTTCTCTGCCTTTCTGATTGCTCCTTCCCTGAGCAGGCAGGACAACCCTGCCCACTTTTGACATTATCAAGTCTAAGCTTCACATCCTGTGAACACACTGGACACTTTACCAGGACAGGCTCTCTAGCATTTTTGTACTTTCCTTTGAGCTGATAACCGAACTTCCCGAACTCTACTTTTGCATCTTCTTGAGAGAACCGCCTACTAGCAGCACGTTTTTCAATGGCACAAACTAAACACCCTTTTCCTTGTCCCAAGTCACCAACTCTCTTCTTGGTAATATGGCCACAGGCTATACCTTCGACTTCTATCGGTTGATTGGCGTTTTGATATTCACCTAACAACCTGAATCCGTGATCAAGAAATCTCTTTTCAACTTGCTCATGAGTAAGCTTTTTCAAATCCCCTCACAATTTTCTCTTCCAAAACTCGATAAGTTTTCCCAGAAACACATCGGCTGAAACTTCATTACCATCCGAGAGAATGATATTCAATGGACGGGCAAAAGCATCACTGAATGCAGAGATGAAACCTGTTTGAGTTCTAGTTTTGGTATCCTTGTTTCCGAAATGCTTTGTGCCATTGGTCAAATGGCCTGCAACCTTCATGATCGAACAAATTTCTATATCCGATGGGTATAGACTTCGAAACTCGTCTTCTGAGCAACGGCTAAACTTCTTTCCTCCATGAACCCATTCATACAGGTGATACGCAAGTATTGTCGTCAACAATGCATGTCTACTTGAAGCGTTGTTTTCAAGGAATTCTTGATATTGAGGCAATACCATCTGGTTGAAAAAATCAGATGCATTTTTGATATCGAAACTAGATTGGTGTTCCACGATACCCCCTAATGTTCAAAACATTTCACCACAGCAACATACTACAACTTTTCTCTACTGGCAAAACCCCTCCTCTTCTCACCTCCGTACCGGACACGGACCGGACTTCTAGCAGCACCTCTCAAGAATCCAACTAAAAAGAGCACCTCTTTGTGTAGCACACAGAATATCCAATCCTACGTTCAAGAAAGGAGACTGAAATGAACAGACGATTCCCATTTTCCAAACGCTTCGTAGAAACCATCCCACCGCACGATCCCGAAAGTCCAAGTCGGGAAGCAGGATCTTATTATTCATGCTGAGATATGGAATTGTCTCGTCAGCTATATCTCCAGATTGCGAGATATGGGTCCCAGTTTCACATTAAAACCGCCCCCGTGACAAAAAGACCAAATATCGCGCCACTTTATTTGGCGCAAAAAAGTGTTGCGCGCCACTTTATTTGGCGCGATAATGCCAACATGCCAAAACAAATCAAAACAGAAGAGTTATCGGGAATTCTGGAAGAGATCAAAAAGCACCCGGCAGGGATCGGCATTGATGCCCTCCATGAAATCATGCAACAGTATGCAAGGCGGACCCTGCAAAGGCGTCTGGCTCTGCTTGTCGAGAAGGGCTTGCTGCTGGCTACGGGTAGCGGCCGAAGCCTGAAATACAAGATTGCGCCAATTCAAATCACCGCAGACGTGACCTTGCCACCGCTCATGGCCGAGGCTGAAGCAGAAACATATATTTCGATTTCTCCGGAAGCACAAGAAATAAAGGATCACGTTCGCCAAACCATCCAGCAACGGCCACCGACAGGCTACAACCCCTCTTTTCTTGAATCATACACTCCCAACGAAACCTCTTTTCTATCGGAAGAAACAAGGCAACAGCTTCATCTTATCGGTCGGACGACGCAGAATGACCAACCGGCCGGAACTTTTGCGCGAGACATTCTCGGTCGTCTCCTCATCGACCTTTCATGGGCATCTTCACAACTGGAAGGGAATACCTACAGCCTTCTGGATACTCAAAAACTTATCGAATATGGGGAAGCCGCTGAAGGGAAAGATGCTCTTGAAACACAGATGATCCTGAACCACAAAGCCGCCATTGAAATGCTTATTGATCAAGTGGATGAAATCGGGTTCAACCGCTACACATTGCTGAACCTCCATGCGATCTTGTCAGATGGTCTCCTTCCTGATCCGAGAGATTGTGGCAGACTAAGGGAAAAGGCTGTCGGCATTGGCGGGAGCACTTATCTCCCATTGGCTTTGCCGCAAAAGATTGATGAACAATTCAATCTATTTCTTGAGAAAGCGCAAGCAATTTCCGACCCGTTTGAGCAAGCAATTTTTTCAATGGTATTCATTCCGTATCTTCAACCTTTTTCAGACGTCAACAAACGGGTTTCCAGGCTTGTCGCAAATGTACCGCTGATTCTCAACAACCTGTGCCCGCTTTCGTTTATAGATGTACCGGAACATGCATATGTTGATGCCACACTCGGAGTTTATGAATTAAATCGTCCCGAGCTGCTGCGTGATGTTTTCATCTGGGCATATGAAAGATCTTGCCAGCAATATCTCGCCATTCAACAAAGCCTGATCCCACCAGATTCTTTTCGACTCAGGTATCGAACAGTTTTATACGAAACCATCAGAGAGCTTGTTTCGGGAAACCGTAAAATAAACCCGGAAAATGTTCTTTCCATAGCAAATAAATCGGTTGACGAAAGCGACATGAACTCATTTGTAGAACTCGTTCAAAATGAAGCAGAGCTGCTCCATGAGGGGAACATCGCCCGCTTCGGCCTGCGCCCATCCGAGTTCAGGCGCTGGAAAGACAACAGATGATCTAGCGCAGTCTGGTAGCGCACTTGCTTCAGGAACAAGGGTTCGGAGGTTCCTCCTCTCGCCCCGACCAGTTATAAAAAGAGCGACCCTATTTAGGATCGCTCTTTTTATTGTCTTTCGGGACATGTTCGGAACAATTGCAGTCATCTTTTCCTGTTGATTTATATTCAATTATTCATATAATCAAAGAACGGCATAAATCTCGAGACATTTGTGTACAAAGGGAAAACAATGATGCGCAAAACTATTTCTTTAACAGCACTACTGAGCTTTTTTTTGTTGATGCTAACAAGCATCATCCTTTACATAATCCCGGCAGGGAGAGTTGCTTATTGGGCGGACTATCATCTGTGGGGCTTAAGCAAAACCCAATGGGGAAACCTGCATATAAATCTTGGCTTTCTGTTTTTCGTAACAATTCTGGTTCACTCCTATTACAACTGGAAAGCGATAACTACGTATTTAAAAAACAAGGCAAAAGAGTTCAGGATATTCACCAAAGATTTCAATATAGCCCTGATTTTGACCGCACTATTTTCATTGGGAACGCTATATGAGATACCACCTTTTGTAAATATTCTGCAGCTCGGCGAAAACATCAGTGCCAAGGCTAACGCATTCTACGGCGAACCACCCTACGGACACGCAGAACTATCTTCATTACAGACTTTTACCAGCAAAATGGAGCTCGATCTTACGCAAAGCAAAGAACGCTTGAGCAACTCCGGGATTCGTGTTGAAAACAGCGGACAATCTCTCCAGGAAATTGCGAAAGCTAATAATGTCTCGCCAAATGATATTTATCTGATAATTTCGCCACCCGGGGAGCGAGTAAAAACATTCCCGAAGGAACCTCCGGCGGGCCTCGGGCAACGCGCCCTTATTGATCTTTGCCAGGACTACTCTGTCAGTATCAAAAAGGTTCTTATGATTCTGGCTGACAACGATATTGAAGCTAATGAATCAATGAGTATCAAAGAAATAGCAAATGTTGCAGGAAAAGATCCTTTCACCGTTTATGAACTGATTCTAAACCAACTGTGAAGTTACATTCTGCTTCGGGAGCAAGGGTACGGAGGTTCCTCCTGCCGCCCCGACCGGTTATCAATAGAGCGATCCTGAACAGAATCGCTCTATTGTTTGGGAGGCCGGGGAGGCGGTCATGAGGACGGTGTCTTTGGGGATGTTGGAGAACCTACCTATCCATATTCCGGTCCGAAGTTTTTCTCCGGGGCTATTCCAGGGCGTGTAAACTCATTGGTGCAGAAAACGATGACCACTTGAAATCAATCATAGTGGCCATCGTTAATAGACTGTCGCTAAAAACCGTAGACAATCGGTGGTAGCTCGTCCCAATCAGTAGAGAACTTTGATACTTGCCAACTCTTCTTTTGTTAATGCATCGAAACGTTTGAGAGTCCAGCCTCCGACCCAAGATTTGAAAATGGCAAGATTCTGCTGTCTCTCCTGCTCGTTATCACCCAGATGTTGATACATATTCCCAGGTTTGGTGTCGTCAAGGCGCCGCATCAAGGCACCAGTGTCCGGCCATCCGGTGAAATAGACCAGATAAGTATAACTATCCATGCGCGGGCCAAGGTCTTCAGCTAGCCATTTTTGTTTGTCCTGTTTGAAAACCTTATACTCGGGTGCACTCTCACCATGACAAGTGCTACAGCGAGCATCAAAAATGTCCTTAACGTCGTTGCGGTAGGTAACATCAGCAACTACTGTGTTGGTAACAGCCACTACAGCTGTCAAAACAATAATAAAAACAATCTTTTTCATTTTTTCCTCCAAGTGATATTGAAAACCGTTTTCGTTTATAGGGGAAATACAGGATTCCGTCAATATGTTTTTTGTTAGTAAATTCCAACAAGCTGGTTTGCAAATAAATCCTCATAAGTCACGCATTCCAATATGCTCAGGACATTCTTAAAAGTAAAAATTTTTCATTTCTGCCAAATTAATCGCCTCAGAGCAATGCAGGAGGTTTTCAGTAAACCGAAGAGGCAGCGAGGGACTCTATATAAGTCAGTACTTCCTGGCTAACCTGTCTGGTTAACGTTTTCATTGTTTTGTGTGATGGGGAAATGCAGATAAAAGGTGTTGTTCTTACCAGAAGATTTAACCTGGTACATCAGGTTGTCAGCCACAGAGATCAATTGGTCAAAGCTATGGGTGCCGGCTTCACAAATGATAGCACCTGCGCTAATAGAAGTTCTGTAGGAAAGGCTGTCTACAAGTTCAGCAAGCTTTATGTGGATTTTTTGCATGACTGTCTCAACAGATGATCGATCTGTGGCAGGGAGGAAGATTGCAAATTCATCACCTCCAAGGCGGCCGAGGATATCTGTTTTGCGCAAATTCTGAGAGATCGTGCCAACGATCGATTTGAGTAATTGGTCTCCTGCCGAATGACCATAGGTGTCGTTTATTTGTTTAAAATCATCCAGATCAATATATGCAATGGTGTAAGTCAATCCTTCCCGTTCTGATCTCAACATTTCATGTTCTACCATTTCCTTAAATGCTCTTAAGTTTATGGCGCCGGTCAAAGTGTCGGTGCGAGACAGAGCTTTTTCATTCTCAAATAATTCTCTGGTTTTGTTGAGGAGAAACACGAGCATCGAGAAAAACACAAAAGTAGATAAAATGTTCCAAACAGTAATTATTACCTCCGGGTGGATATTGTTCATGGCCCAGATAGCGGTACACAAAACAGACAACGCTATCCCATAGATTCTGTTACAAAACCACGAGACAAAAGAAATTGGAAGTAAGTACATGAAAGAATGTGTCATTTCCTTGGGAGCATATTGGTCAAATACGCCAACCAGAAACACACACAGAATCGCAACCGGGAAAACAAACCGGGGTCCCTTTGAATCAAGGTATTTATAATAGTCCCTAAGGATTCGTTCAATTTTATCCAGGTAAGACAAAACTCAGCCCATTTGATGATCGTAATAATACGTATTTTTAATTGCTGACGAAAACCATCAATATGAGAGTCATTGAGACATCTCAGTATGTTGCTGGACCAGAGCTTCTTGCAATTGCCCAACTTTTGCAAGTTACAATATTACCATCCTTTTTAAAAGCCCCGACCAGCATTAAAAAAGCGATCTCATTTGAAGTCGCTCTTTTCTTTCCCGCGCGCAAGACAAAAGTCCAATTGAACGACATTCCATTTATTACTGTTATAATTGGACAGGCAAAACACCAACTCAAAGAGGTCTGATCATGATACGTGCTATAATTTTAATTCCGATTGTGCTCTTCATCATGGTGTTGACCGCCTGCAGCACCATCCAGGTCAGCGACTACTCTGACCGATCTCCCGAAATGGTCCCTGAGCTCTTTTTTGATGGTAATTTAACAGCTCACGGTATCGTCAAAAATCGCTCCGGGAAGGTGATTCGAACATTCACTGCCGACATAAAAGCCTACTGGGAAGGTGATGTGGGCACTCTTGAAGAAGACTTTATTTTTGATGATGGTGAAGAACAACGTCGTGTCTGGAAACTGGTTCGCCAGCAGGACGGCGGTTATATCGGAACGGCTGGCGACGTCATCGGCCCCGGCGAGGCAGAAATTGCCGGAAACAGTATGTTTCTGGACTATATTCTGGCTGTGCCGTACAAGAATGATACAATCAATCTGTCAATCGACGATCGGATGTATCTCGTCGAGCCGGACATCCTGATCAATGAATCAGAGATGAGCAAGTTCGGATTTCGGGTCGGAGAGATTGTCCTTGTGATTCAGAAAAAATAAGCGAATTTTCAATTTACATTCGAGAAGCGCCACCCGGATGCGTCCTTGCTTCGGGAGCAAAGGGTCGGAGGTTCAATTTTCTCGCCCCGACCAGTTAATACAAGGGAGCGGCCTTTAGGGGCCGCTCTTTTTTTGCAATTTTCCAAGGACAATAAATCATATGCGAGGACTTGAACTAAAATTATTACAACATATAATATTAGAGATGCTTAACAATAGGAGGTACTGATGAATCTGCGTTTAAAAAATGATGATCAGAGCTGGAACCCGTATTTCGCCGGCGCGCTATCCGGACTGGTTTCAGTATTGTCTGTCTGGGTTGCGGGAAAATATCTTGGGGCCTCAACTTCATTCGTAAGGACAGCCGGATTGTTCGAGAAAGTTTTCACACCCGAACGGGTTGAACAAATGGATTATTTTGTCAAAACGGTCCCTAAAATAGACTGGCAATGGATGTTTGTTTTCGGCATCTTCATCGGGGCCCTGATTGCCGCCCTGACTTCTAAAAGCTTCAGATGGCAAGCCCTGCCCGACCTCTGGCAACAACGCTTTGGTAGTCAAAGTCAAACCAAACGGGCCATCTTTGCCTTCAGCGGCGGGGCAATTGCAATGTTTGGTGCGCGTCTGGCAGGTGGCTGACCAAGCGGCCACGGGCTGAGCGGTTCGCTTCAGCTAGCTGTCAGCGGTTTCATCTCACTCGCTTGCTTCTTTATCGGGGGCATGATTGTCGCCCGATTGATCTACGGAAGGTCACAATCATGAAAATGCTCATTTACGGACTCATTACCGGCATCGCCTTCGGCTTCTTGTTGCAAAAGGGGCGAGTTCTTCGATACGACAAACAACTTAGTGCCTTGCTCTTGAAGGATCTAACAATCATCAAGTTTATGCTCTCTAGCGTCTTTGTCGGGATGGTCGGGGTTTACCTTTTGGTTGACCTGGAACTTGCCAACCTGAGCATCAAGTCAACGGTGCTGGGCGGAAATATTCTGGGCGGTCTGATTTTCGGAGTCGGTTGGGGGCTTCTGGGATACTGTCCCGGAACTTCAGCAGGCGCCCTTGGAGAGGGTCGATGGGACGCAGTATGGGGAATCCTTGGAATGCTTGTTGGAGCGGCAATCTTCGCAGAAGCATTTCCGGCGTTAAAATCGACTGTCCTAACCTGGGGCGATTTCGGGAAAATCACACTTCCACAACTCCTCGGTATCAACCACTGGTTCGTCATTGTTCTGGCAATTGCCGGAGGAATTTTCCTGTTTAACTTTATTGAAAAGAAGGGTCTCTAGCTTAAACATTCTTTACGTGCTTCAATCATAATGAATAGAAAACCCTTTAAGGGTCAAGTCTCAACTCTTAACACAATCCATTGTACCTCCGTGTCAAGAATTGAGACCTGACCCCTGGACCAACCTCGCCCGTTTCGGTCTGTGGCCGCCAGAATTTCGGAAGTTGAAAAGCAACATATAACCAAACGCAGTCGGGAAGAAGTAGCTCACCAATTCACTCCCAAGTTCAGGTTTGATTACTAACTCTATGTTTTCCACTTTTTTTATGAATTACTATTGACCGACGGTCGGTCATTTGCTATAAGTTACAAAAATGCACAACAAAACCAAATTGAAAAACTCAATTTAATAAAAGAAATGTGGAGGCTGTTATGAAAAAAACAAGGATATTACCGAGTCTGGAATCAATCGTTATAGGTGTTCTTTTTTTCTGCGCAACGACCGTTACCTCTCAGGCCGAGGATGGCATGAATTTCTCTCTCGGCACTGGCGTCTACACGGCGGGCGTCTACATGGGCTCCGACGAAACCTATGTGGCACCGGCACTTCTGCTCCAGGGCACCTACTCGGTCGGAAATGTAAGTTTATCCCTCGACCTCCTTGAGGGTCCCGGGGTTATCTACACCAACCCGCAGCACAATATTATGTTCAGATTTGGTGCGACTTTTGACCAGGAGCGAAACAGCCAGACATATTCCGTATTTGGCCAGGACAAGGATCTCAGCAACAAAACCAGGAACCTCCTCCAGGACACACCGACCGTAAAAACGGACTTTGCCCCTGAAGCCGCTACCCAGTTCATGTCTCGGGCGGGCATACTCGGAATCTCCGCAGCATACCATCCGACATCGGTTGATTATTCCTTTCCGGGGCAGATTTACAAAGATCTGGACGGCTGGCTCTACGCGATCTCCTACGCCAACGAATACACCCTGGCTGAAGGGCTGCTTCTCAGCGTCATGGGCGAGCTGACGTATATGAATCAGGATTACGCCCGGGCGTGGTATTCGGTCGAATATGCAACCCCGAAACTTGAGAAATTTGCCGCGCAGGCGGGATTCAGGGATCTAACCCTGGGCCTTCAGGCCACAAAGAAACTCTCTGAAAGGATCGGTGTCGCGCTGCTGCTTGCCGGAACCCGACTGCTCGAAGATGCGGCTGACACCCCCTATACGGTTGAAACATTTCAGCCGACAGCGATGCTCTACGCGTTCTATACATTCTGAACAAACACAACCACCATAGGGACAGGGAGTTAACCATGTTGAACAGATACTCACGGCCAGTTTTCTTTTACGGACTTTCATTATTGATTCCATGGGCATTGTGGTTCACGGCGGCATATCTGAGCCACCTGCCGGACCAGACCTCCCTGGTAAAAACCAGTGCGCAGCTGCTCGGACTTATCGGTTTGATCGCGCCGACATTCGTTGTCATCTACCTGATGACAAAAGACCGGGGACTGCTCATGGATGTAACAAAACGCTTCCTGCCGCAACCCCGGATTGCCGGGATCTACTACCTCTATACACTTGGACTGATTTTTGTTTCCCTCGTGATCGCGCAATGCATCTCCGTCGCGTTCGGTCACTCGCTCGACCAGTTCCATATTTCAGGGAATGCATCCTTTTCTTCGGCGGTCTATTCGCCGTGGTTTATCCTGGTCTTTGCGCCGATTGCCGAAGAACTTGCCTGGCACTCCTACGGTACCGACACGTTGCGCCGAAAATTCAACCTGTTTGCTACCTCGATGATCTTTGCAGTCTATTGGGTTTTCTGGCATCTCCCGCTGGCATTTATCAAGTGATACTACCATGCGAATGTGGTCGCCGAAGGTCTTCTCTATTCCCTTAATTTCGTATTCAGCCTGTTTGTTTTAGTCATTATCATGAACTGGCTGTACTACAAGACCGGGAGGAACATTGTTGTCACGATCGTTTTCCATCTGACGGCAAATATAAGCAACGAAATGTTTGCAACACATCCCGACAGCAAAGTCATTCAAACCGTTTTACTTCTTGCGTTTACCGTCGTGATCCTAGTAAAAGACCGAAAGATGTTTTTTTCGAATTCGGCATCCGGTGTTGATGATCCAGAATCCCTGAGCTATGACGTTCAGGGTAACCTTGTCCGTTTCGGTCGACAGGAGATCTCGTAAGGAACATACGAGGAGATAGAGAAATGACGCGTATTGTCAAAAAACCGGAAGAGCGCCGTCGGGAGATTCTCGGCGCAGCCCGTGAGATCTTTCGTTCCAGCGGCTACGAAGGGGCGACGATGCAGGCCCTGATGGAAAAACTCCAGGTCGCGAAAGGAACGATCTACCACTACTTCGCCTCGAAAGAAGAGTTGCTGGAGGCGGTGGTCGAGGATCTCATCGACGAAGACCTGCAACGCAAGCAGAAATTGATTGAGACACCGGACTTTATCGCGCTCGATGCCCTGGCCAAGATGCGGACATTACAACAATCGGCATTGCTCGCCGATGAAAACGAGGAGATTCTTGAGGGGCTGCATCATGCGAGCAACAGCGCTATGCATACCCGCCAACTCGGCAGCTACATCAGCCGACTGGCGCCACTTTATGCAGGAATTATCGAGGAAGGGTGCAGCGAAGGGGTCTTCGCCACTCAACATCCGCTGGAATGTGCGGAATTCCTTCTCGCCGGCATTCAGTTTATCACCGACATCGGTTTCTTCCCGTGGAGCGAGGAACAACTGCTCCGGCGCGCCAGGGCTATCCCTTCACTGGTAGCAGCTCAACTCAATGCGCCGGAGGGGTCATTCAATTTCCTTGTTTCGGCAGAATAAAGGGACCTGATTTCACACCTGCCGCCACCTTTCTATGCTAACATTAGAATTCTTCAGTTTTACCACAGTAAAGAATAAATGCGATAACTTGCCAGAGGCTCCTGTTGCTTAGAAACAAAAAACCAATCATAATCCTTTTCTTTTGTCTTTTTCTTCTTCTTATAGTGTCTGTTTCGGCGATTTTTTATTACACACTGGAACAGGATAAAGCCCACTCCTCACTCGAAAAGGCCATCAAAAGACAACACCGGGCAATTTTACTGGCAGATCAGCTGCGCCAATCTTCTGATGATTTAACCAGAATGGTCCGCTCCTACGCAGTGACCGGTGAGGAAAAATACAAGGAGGCCTTTTACCAGATCCTTGACATCCGCGCCGGCAAAGCGAAGCGCCCCCTTCGCTATGGCCAGATATACTGGGATTTCAAACTGGTGGATCCGGAATACGGTAAAGATGCGGTGGAACTTGCCAGTCTCGAATCCCTGATGGCACCGCTGGGGCTGACGCCCGCCGAGAAGCAATTGCTGGCAAAGGCCGAGTCACGGTCCAACGACCTCGCAAAGCTCGAGGAAATTTCAATACATGCCATGCAGGGCCTGTTCCGGGACAATGAGGGGCAATTTACCGTCACCGCTGAACCTGACCGAAGGCTGGCCCGGCAGATTCTCTTCAGCCCCGGTTATTTTGAAGCCAAACGCGAAATCATGACCCCGATCAATCAGTTCATGATTATGCTGGACAAGAGAACTTCGCAGGAGGTTGAAGCTGCACAAGCGGAAATCGATCAAAACCTGAAGTGGCAATCACTCTTTTCCTACCTGCTCATCCTCTGTGCGCCGCTGATTTTCGTTCTCTCGATTCGTTACCAGAAGATCTCCGCCAGCGGGCTGGTCGAAAGCGAAGAACGCTTCAAGTCTCTTTCGGAAGCATCCTATGGCGGTGTCATCATTCATGACCAGGGCAAGATCCTCGACTGCAACCAGGGCTTGGCCGACATGACCGGCTTTACCATGAACGAACTGGTCGACATGGACGGACTGAAGCTGATCGCACCCGGATCGCTGGATAAGGTCCTGCACAATATCAGGAGCGGCTACGATCAACGCTACGAAGTTGAGGGGGTGCGCAAAGACGGGACGGTCTATCCCCTGTCAATTCAAGGGAAGAACATTCAGTACAAGGGGGAGACGGTTCGCGTCATTGAATTCCGCGACATCACCGAGATCAAAGAAGTCGAAAACAAGCTGAAAAGAAGCGAAGCCGAACATAGAGCGATGATCGAGAACATTCACGATGTCATCGCCATCATCGATCGCAACGGCATCAATCAATTCAAGAGCCAGAACATCAGCAAATGGTTTGGCTGGCAGCCTGAAGATGTTATCGGCCGATCCACCTGGGAGAACGTCCATGCGGAGGATGTCGAATCGACTCAGGCAATCTTTGCCAAAATGATTGAAGAGCCTGGCAAGATAAACACAGGTGAATGCAGGTACCGCTGCCTTGACGGAACCTACCGATGGATAGAGTTCACCGCTGTCAATTGCCTGAACAACCCTTTGATCGAGGGCATTCTGCTCACTTACCGGGATATCTCGGAGCGCAAAAAGATGTTCCGGGAACAGCGCCGTTCGGCTCAGCTGGCGGCATTGGGCACCGTCGCGGCCGGTGTTGCTCATGAAATCAACAATCCGATCCAGGGAATCATGAATTTGGCCACGCTGATCGAAAGAAACCCGGAGAATACTGACAGGATTATAGATTGCTCTGCACGCATTATCGCTGAAAGCAAACGGATCGCCAACCTTACCAAGGACCTTCTTTATTATTCCAAGGACGATTCGTCCCAACTTATCGTTTCCGACATCGAAGAGCTTATATCCGGTGCACTGGGATTGATCACTTCCAAGCTTAACGGGAAAGGTGTTTTTGTCGAGACCTCTTATGCAGAAAACCTTCCGCACATAGCGGTACAGCCACAGGGGTTGCAGCAGGTGATAATCAACCTGGTCGATAACGCTTTCGACGCAATTTGCGACAAAGCGCTCTCTGATAACAACAAAGTGATCCGAATCGACGTTGAGGTGACCAAACTGAAGCAAGAGCCGTATTTATTGATCGAGGTCCATGACCAGGGCACCGGCATGACCAGTGACGTCATTGAACGGGCCAAAGAGGCGTTCTTCAGCACAAAACCCTCAAGACAGGGGACTGGCCTCGGCCTATCGATTGTCAATGACATTGTGGCCAGCCATAACGGTTTTCTCGATATAGAGAGTCGCCCCGGTGAATACACCAAAATCTCGGTTTATCTCCCGACAGAACAAAACAAGCACTGACCCCTGACCTGCGGCTACGGGGACACATCCACCGGCGGCACGCACATAAAATCTCCGGGAAAACTTTTACCAGAATTTATTTTGCGCAAAAAGGTGACGACAACCAGGTCGCTGATATTTATTCTGGAAATCTCCGGGGCCTTATGTAAAGCTGTGCGAAAGTTGACTAACCTCGGGTCACCCCGGAAGGCTATAACAGATGCCTAAACCAGCATTTAATGCCATTAAAAACAGCCTGAGGGCTTTCCTTGGCGGTGCCGAAGTTTCCCTTATTGAACTGGAGAAAGGCGAAAAGAAGCCGACCACAACCGGTGACGACCTCGGCCTGCTTATAAAAGAGATAAAAATCGACGGAATCAGGTACGTATTCCGCGCCAGCCGTGACGATCTCGCTTTCACTGCCATGGAAAGTGACTTTATCGGTGAATTGATGGTTGCTTTTGAGGGTCTTTTCGCCGGTTTCTCTGCCGACGGGTTCGCTGCCCACTTCCGCACCGCCCTGTTAACCTCCCTTACCGATATTGCCGTGGCCCGCTACATCCGCGGTGATCGCAAAGGTGTTTTCTGGCCGACGCAAAGCCTTATACAGCTGCTCAAGAGCCTCTCTTACCAGCGTTACGAAAGTACGCCGGCGACGACCGGCTTCCTCGTCTATCGAACGCAACTCGATGATTTCGTAAAGACTCTTCAGAACACCCGTTATGACTGGCTCGACCTCGGCAAAAACAGCCCTGCCATCAATTCCGACTTTTTCCGCAACCCGCTCCCCTATCGGTTGATTGACGGATACCGGGCCCTGTTTGTCTGCGACATCAGAATGAGCCTGAAGGGCGCAATCCGGACCAGTGCTCCCGGCCCGCGCGACAACATCGAACAGCTGGCAAATCGAGAAACGGTTGCTCTTCTGACCGATGCCGGCGACGATGCTTTTGCGATCTTCGTCAATAAATCCTCGGAAGTTGAGGTTGTCCTGCAAAACGACAAGTTGCTGCTGTGGCGCAAGGGCTACTGGGGAATTTTTGATCCGGATATCATGCGCGAATTCCTCGCAAAAAAACTTAATAAACGCTCGATTGAAAATCTGATCTGGACAATGTATGCCCTTTCGAAATCACGCCATGGAACAGTCGTGCTTATTACCGATGATCAGAAAGATCTTGACGCTTTACGCATGGGCTCTATCGGAGGACGCGACCCGCTCAGCCGGGCCCTGATCAAACATGTTCGCGGTAGAAAGATCGGCACTCTGAAGCGCTCTGGAGAACTGAGCCGTATTCTCTCCTCGGACGGTCTGACCGTGATCAACCGCAAAGGGGAGGTGCTCGACACGGGGGTCATTATCGACACCTCGAAAGTGAGCGACCTGGTCACCGGAGGTGGGCGCACGACCGCGGCGACCGCGGCATCACACTTTGGACCCGTAATCAAGGTCTCGGAAGACGGTCAGATTGTTTTATTTCGCAACGGTCAGCAGATATATCATTTCGGCTAGACGGGGTCAGATCTTCAGCTACATAGCAATCGGGAAAAGTACTTCATTGCGACGCATGAACCAGGGGATAAATGGCGCGTTGTAGCGTGCCCAGAGGGGACTTCCGGTAATCTCCAGACCTTCTTTTTCGATCCATTTTTCCAGTTTCAATTTATTCTTTCTGTAGTTCTTTTCGCTCCAGAAGCCGGAATAACGTACGGCGGCCATACGCCTTGCAGGCACCTGTCGCAATGTCACCCTCGGGTCGTCCGGTACCGGCAAGGTTTCCATGGTATAGGATGCCGGCATCATGAAGCTGACCACCCACTGATCTCCCGATTTTGCCTGTCCGACCGGAGCCGTCATGGCGATCTTTTCTCCCGATGCCTGGGAAACGGGAGCTGTCATGGCGATCTCTGATCGGGCTCTGTTGTCACCCGAGATGTAACCGAAAAGCCGTTTAAAGGCGTCGCTTCCCGCATCTTCAAAATCGCCTTCAACAAATGTTTCTGCGACAATATAGGAAGCATAATCCCGGATTTCAAAGGGATCATCCTTCTTGACCAATTCGAACGGCGCTTCTTCAATCGACATGGCAGGAGTTCCTGTGAAAGTGATAATAAATAAAACAAACAGAATCTTCAGGTTTTGTCGGTTCATTTTTCCTCGCCTGTAGAAGGTTAATGCCGGATAAAAATCGGGCTTGTCAGAGATTCAATTTTACCAGAATTTTCTTGCTGGAGAGCATCAGACCCCTTGTTTTTATTCCATTTCACCTTTAAACATGACACGATACCTCGATATCACAAAAAACCGGATAAAAGCAGATCGACTATGAGTTCTCCGATTTTATACGCATTACTGAGCCTGACTTTTGCCGCAATGCACGACGTGGTGTTCAAGCGCTATGCAAAAAAGGATCGCTCCCGCGGAACGTACATCGCATGTATCGGACTCATCTGGCTTCTGCTGCAGCTGGCGACAGCTTACTTCTGCGGAGACATTGATTCGGTTTCATCGGAAACGATATTATTCGGAGTTATTGCCGGCCTATTTTTAACTGCATCGAATCTCATGCTTCTCGAGAGTATGACCCACATTGATGCGAGCATGGGATCGACAATCTACCGACTCAACACTTTGGGCGTCGTTGTCCTGGCAGTGTTATTTCTGAATGAGCCATTCCGACTGTATAAGGGACTCGGCATCCTGGCAGGGGTCGTGTCGGTGATCCTGTTGTATCGTCATGACACGGATGCACATATTGACAAACGTACTTTCGCGATCTTCTTTGCCATTGCTGTTGCCGCCTCCCTTTTCAGGGCGCTGTATGGAGTCACTTCCAAGGCCGGGCTATTGGCGGGCGCCGATATCCAACCGATGTTGATGATTGCGGCTTTCTGCTGGATGATCGGCGGCTCCGGTTACGCCCTCCTGCGTGAAAAAAGACTCCGTTTGACCAGAACAAAAGCGATTTATTCGCTGGTATCGGGCATCCTCGTTTTCCTGATTGTCAACTTTCTGCTGCTCGCCATCGAGCATGGCGAGGCCAGCACGGTTATTCCGATCGCCAACATGAGTTTTGTGCTCGCCCTTGTCCTGTCGATATTCCTCGGGATGGAACGATTCACCATGCGCAAACTGGGGGCTATATTGACTGCGGCCTGCTCGATTATCCTGCTGTCGATGACATGATCATAAACGGGGACACATAGTTTATGCACCCCCGGATGCTACCCCGCACAACCCCGGAAAGGAGAGAAAAACAGATGAGAGCACTCTTCCGTCTGGCGTTTCAGGGCATGCCGCTCTTCTCGAAAATAATCTGTCCGCCTATTGTACATATCGAAATCTATGGTCTAATGGAATTGATTGAATAGCCTTTTGGGAGGATACGATGAACCGTATTTTTGTTGCCGTACTTAGCTTGATGGTCTTGACCCTCGTGGCAAGCTGCTCTTCAACAACCCTTACCGCCTCCTGGAAAAACCCTGAATATGGCAAATTCCTGGACAAGGTCTATATCGTTGGTGTTGCCAAGAACAACACGACTCGACGCATCTTCGAAGATTCATTCAAACAGGAATTGGCAAAAACGGGAGTTGCCGGAATCGTCAGCTACAAAAGCATAACAGCCGAAGAAGACAACAAAGACATCATCATGCAGAAGGCTCTCGAAAACAGGGCCGACAGCATCCTTATCTCCCGGATGGTAAAAAAAAGGACTGAAACCGTTGAAACCCCGGGCCGGATTACGACCTACAAAACGGGAGAATACTACCCGTACAACTATTCTCCGCACTATCGTTACTATAATGACTACTATAGCCATCGATACGAAACGATCTACGAGCCACCCACAGTCAGCCGATTCGAGGTTGCGACCATCGAATCAAACATCTATGGTACCGATTCGGGGGAATTGATCTGGTCGGCACAGTTTGAAACGGTTGTCGACGGGAACTTGCAACGGATCATTAACGACTTCATTGCCGTCGTCATCAATGATTTAAAAGCAAAGGCTTTAATCTGATTTACCAAACCCGGATCGCTACCAGCTTTTCATTACAACCAGGAAGAGTCAGGAGCCCGCCGTTCGATAGGAGCGACCTTGACTGGTTGGATGGAGACGCTGTCAGGTGGGGACACTGCCCGAGTTAAGGGAAGTCTCTCCTGAAGAAAGCTTTTTTGATAGTTTCCACTACTCCACCGGGGCCCCATGTAAGACCGCCGAGCGAGTGGATTTCAATCCGGTGTTCAGGTAACGCCAGTGACTGACGGATTGAAATCTGCGCAGGGAGGGAACCTGATCATCAGGCGGGCTTGCCGGGGTGTCTTTCTTTTGCTTCCTTTTCCTAGACAAGTAAGAAAAGGGAGGAGCTCGCCGCGCGATACCGGCGACCTTGATTGGTTGGACAGGGATGATGCCAGGTGGGGACACGATCCGAAGTTCAGGGAAGTGTCCCCTGAAGACAGGAGAACCGCGCGGTCGCGGCCGCGCACTCCGCCATACTCTTTTATTAAGCCATAAAAGAGTATGCAGAAAACGGCTCCCTTGCAGGGG